>CAVJJV010000192.1:0-10870 GCA_963650055.1 Comamonas kerstersii
CCTTGTACACTGCTCGGGTGTGAACTTATATGCTCCGTGTGATGTTCCTACGCTGATTGCAAGAGAGTCGACGCCTGTCTTCTTGACGAAGTCCTCGACTTCCTCGGGTCTTGTGTAGTGTGACTGTGCAGAGCTTACTTCGTCTTCGATGCCTGCAAGAACACCGAGCTCTCCCTCGACTGTTACATCGAACTGGTGTGCATAGTCTACAACCTGCTTTGTTACCTTGACGTTCTCTTCATAAGGAAGTGACGAACCGTCGATCATGACGGATGAGAAACCGTTGTCGATACATTCCTTACATGTCTTGAAGGAGTCACCGTGGTCAAGGTGGAGTACAATCGGGATGTCGCATCCGAGCTCATGTGCGTACTCGACGACACCGCGTGCCATGTTTCTCAGAATATTGATGTTGGCATAATCCCTTGCACCTCTTGAAACCTGGAGGATGACCGGGCTCTTCGTCTCAACGCATGCCTGGATGATTGCCTGCATCTGTTCCATGTTGTTGAAATTGTAAGCCGGGATTGCATAACCGCCCTTGACGGCTTTAGCGAACATGTCCCGTGTGTTCACGAGACCTAAATCTTTGTAACTTGTCATAAAAAGCCTCCTCTATAGAAACCGATATCAATTTAGCTATTATTTATCAATCAGTCAACTTTCAGCCTCTTCGTTGTTGTGGTTGTTTTACTTTTATTCTACTATCTACTCCATGAAAGGATGGAAGCTTGTTCTATTGTTGCTCCTTGCTTTGCTTATTGCTGCGGGTGTCGTATTTTTCTCATTCGACCTCGTTGTCTATGTCTATCCCGCGGAGATGAGTGCATTCTCCTCTAGGTTTTCCCATCCTTCTTTTTTAAGCCGCGGTTATTTTCTATTAGCAAGGGATGATACATCAGTATCGGTTCTCGAGCGCATCAAGAAACCTTCTCTCTATATCTATATGCCCTATGCCCTGAGGGAAACCGGAGAGAGGAGTGCGTCCTACTATATAGCTGACGCGGAGCTTGTCGTCTCTCCTTTCAGTATGATTTCCTCATTTCTCCATTCCTTTTCTGACGAGAGAATCGCTTTACTCTATAACGACGAGAGCAGTGAGGAGAGTGAGCTTTACGCAGATCTCTCCCAGGACTTTCCATCCCTTGAGGGGGTCTCGTACTCCGGACGTATTTCGGTAGTAAATATAGACAGCATTAATTCCCGAATAGAAGGCACTTACGGAGTAATCTATCTCGATCCTCTGTCGTCGAGCGAGCTCTACCGCACATCCTCGTCACGCATTGTCATGTGCGAGATGGATGCAGTTGCAGCTCTCTCTCTCGAGAGTGTTATCTCCCTCCACTATGACTGGGATGTGATGATACGCTCATACCTCTCGGGAGAGATTGTCACGCCTTACTACACTTTCTCTGTTCTTCATTAGAGAGAGGAAGTTCCTTACTGCATTCTGCTTGATTAGAGAAGGTTCTTCATTTCTAAGCTCTGAGAGAAACGCAAGTGTAAGCTCTGTATTCTCCGGCCTGTTTGGTTTTCCCCTCCCGGGCACCGGCGTAAGATAGGGCGAGTCCGTCTCGTAGAGTATCCTCTCTCCCGGACAGAGTATAGCCGACTCCCTGATCTTATCGTTTCCCTTGTATGTGACATTTCCTGCAAACGAGATGTACGCGCCTCTCTCAAGGAGCTTCATCATTACCTCCGGGGAAGAGGAGAAACAGTGCATGATGGTCATTCCGTTTATCTCGTCAAGGTGCCTGAGGAGAACTTCATCTGCGTCGCGGGAATGGATGATCAGCGGGACGGAGAGAGACCGGGCAATGGCAGCCTGGGCCGAGAAGAGAGCCTCCTCTTCCTCTATGCTTCCATAATTCCAGTGGAAGTCGAAGCCGCATTCTCCGACGGCATCGGCATTGTATCTCTCTATATCCTTCTCGAGAGAGAGGATTGTCTCCTTTACTGTGAGAGTTGAATCTTTTCCTGTACACCACGGCCCTGCTCCGAATGAGAGATAGACGTCTTTTCTTTCTCCGATGAGCCTTATCCTCTCCTCCCCGTCGGAAGGGACGGTTCCGCATTCGAGGCCGAGAAATGAGGAGGGAAGGGTGGTGTCGAGGCCTTTCTCCTTCATCGATGTGATATGGAAGTGAGAATCGAAAATCATGACTAGAATAATAGATAAAGGAGAGATGTCTGTCACTAGAAGCGGACGGTATTAATCAATATAATGCGGCCATGAAGAAAATTGTAACCTCATTATTGATGCTTTTAGTCTCTCTTCTCCTTCTCTCTGCAGGAGAACTCGTCTACTCGACCGAGCACTTCGATTTCATCTACTCGGATGAAACTGTGGAGAGTGCTTCAGAGATTGCGCTTGTCGCCGAGGAGTATTACTCGCGTCTTGTCGAGATCTTCGGTGTGGACCCGGAGCTTCATATTCCCGTCTACTTCAAGTCGGAGATGAAGTCGTTCAATGCATATTTTACAAACTACCCGTCGAACCACATCGTGATGTTCGTCACATCAATTCCGACATCACTCTTCAACAACGTGGAGCATCCGCTCTCATTGACATTCTTCCATGAGCTTACGCATGCCTTCACAAACAATATAAGGTCGCCGTTCGTCTCGTTCCTCTCCTCCGTCTTCGGTGATATCATCGCACCGGGTAACCTCTACCTCAACAAGGGCTTCATCGAGGGAATCGCAGTCTATGTGGAGAGCCTTGACGGGGAGGGGAGACTCAACGACGCATCGAGCCTATACCTTGTAAACCAGATGGCTGCGGAGAACAAAACTCTCCACTATCTCGATATCTCGGGCGCACGCGATATCACGCCGGGCGGCAACATGTCGTACATTCTCGGTGCTTCATTTCTCAAGTACCTTTCGGATACATACGGCGCTGATAAGGTCTCCGAGTTCATCGTTAAGTGTTACAAGTTCCCCATCAGCACAGCCGAAATCATATTCAAGAAGATATTCGGTCTCAAGATGAGCGAAGCGTGGAAGGATTACACGTCATCCGTCTCTCTCGACTTCGAGTACAGCACACCCGATACCGTCTCGGACGCTGGCTCATGGGACAATCTAACTCTCCATAACGGTGAAGTCTACCTCACTGATGCCTCGACTTCCGGAGTATTCAAAGTGACTGACGACGGCACGAAGAGGGTGAACCTTACCCAGTCCTCCTTCGAGGACCTCTCGTTCTCCTCGTCCTACATGCTGCTGCCGTATGTAACGGAGAAGAGTAGAAGTGTGGGCGTTGTGAGCCTCTCCGGCGGAACATACCGCAGCTTCAGCGGTTACTACACCGGCCTTCTTCTTGACGACGAGAAGGTGCTTCTCCTTACCGAAGAAGACAGAAATGCACGCCTCGACCTCTATTCCATAGAGGACAGGACGCTCCTGTCGTCCTACTCACTCGGCCATGACACGACGCTCTCCTCAGGTATTGCACTATCGGGTACGGAGGCGCTCTTCTTATGTGTAACCGGAGGAACTACAAAGCTCCTCGGTGTCGACACGGAGAAGAACACGCTCACTCTCTACTCCCTCCCGGACGATATACTCCTCAAGTCCCTCTCTCTCTCGTCCGACGGGACGATAGCATTCTCATACATAGAGAGAAACAGAACGGAGAGCTTTGCCAAGTACGGTGAACTCATCTCTGACGGCGGCGTCTGGAGCTGTATGCTTTCCTCCGACGAATACAGCGGCGGAATCTACTCGCCGGTGAAGAGCCGCGGTAAAGTCTACTTTGTCTCCCGCTTCTTCGACACAAGAAAGGTAAGCGTACTCGACTACTCCTCTCTTACATTCGGAGAAAGGAAAGAGCTGAGTGCAGAAAGTTTTCTTGCTGAGAGGGAAGAAAAGAAGGAGGTGCTTCTCACTGGTGAAAGCTACAACCCCCTGAAGTACATGACACGAGGCCTCCTTGTTCCGGCGGCGAATGGAAGCGGCGTAAATCTCGGCAGTCTCTCGGGGCTTGGAGTCTCATATACGATTCAGGACCCCGGAGAGAGCAACAGAATCGGCTCGTCCTTCGGCTACAGCTTCGAGAAGAAAGCTACATTCCTCTACATCGCTTATGCCTATAAGGATTATCTAAATGCTTCTTTCTTCGCTTTCTCCAGGGATGGTAAGACATCCGTAGAGACCGACCTTACTCTCTCCTATACTCTATACTTCAATTCCGACTCCCGTTATCTCAAAGGCAGCGAGACAGCAGCATTGTCGACAGATGAGAATGGAAATAAATTCAACAACGTACTCTCCCTGACATACCTTGATGCCTACAAAATGGGAGTGGGGAGACACGAATACCTGGGGTGGGAGGCCGGAGTGAAGCTTACGAATATCACACCGACAGTGGCTGCGGGAGTATATGTACCCCGTCTTCTTCCATTCTCCTCAACAACGAGTATGTGTTACAGCATCCCCTCGACCTTCACGCTTTCACTGACATCGTTCACGAAGCCGGTTATCGGGGCGGAAGTGACTCTCTATCTCTTTACATATGAAATCCAGCACTCCGTGAGATTCATCCGTCTCTATTTCAGGAATGTGGATCTGATTTTCACGTATGACGGGCTTCTCCGGACGGAGGGTATGAAGTATTCCGATACCTACGCCCTTAAGGTGAGACTTGGTCTCAATCCGCTTATCGGGCAGTATTCATCAATCGGCGCCAATCTCGACCTGGGGGTGAAGTACGAGAGGGGAAAGACCCCTTCGTTCTCGTTCCTCTTTGATTTCGGTATGTAGAATGATTTTTGTTTATATTGCTTCAGCTCTCATTGTATTGGTTCTTGTCTCCTCCTATGTAATCTACAGAAGGGTCTTCTATACCCCCGTAAAGCATCAGAACGACCTCTCCCTAATCCCTAAGGGAGAGCAGCATGAGGCTTATAGAGAGAGGATACTCTCCCTGACAGAGGCCCTCTCGAAGAGGGAGTGCGAAACTCTTTACATCAAATCATCCGACGGCCTCAGGCTCGAGGGAAGGTATTACCACACCAGTGACAATGCCCCCGTCCTCATCTTCGCCCACGGCTACAGGAGTACGGCCTTCCGTGATTTCTCCGGTCCCTCGTCCTTCATCTTCACTCTCGGCCTCAATGTCCTTCTTATCTCCGAGAGAGGATGCATGGGAAGTGAAGGCCATACAATCACCTTCGGTCTCAGGGAGAGAGGGGATGTCAAAAGATGGGTCGAATACATCAAGGAGAGGCTTGGAGAGAATACGCCTTTATATCTTATGGGTAACTCGATGGGTGCCCACACAGTTCTCACGCTCTCTTCGTCCCTCGAGGGTACGAATCTCAGGGGAATCATTGCAGACTCCCCCTATACTTCGTCCCGTGCGGAGACAGAGAGTGTAATGAGGAGAGGGGGAATCCCCCCGTTTCTCCTCAACTGGCTTGTCGACATCTCAACAATGCTCTGGGGAGGCTTCAGGGTTACGGGAAAGGGGGCGGTAGAGGAAGTGAGAAAGACAAAGACGCCGGTTCTTCTTATCCACGGCCTCGATGACCGTCTTGTCCCGTGTGATATGGGGCGTGAAATAGCATCTTCGAACAAAAAGATGGTAACCCTCAGCCTCTACGAGGGTGCGGGCCATTGTCTGAGTTACTATGTCGATAGTGTTAGGTACAAAAAGGAAGTCTCCGCCTTCATAGAGAAGACAATGTAATCTCCTCCATGTCATCGGGAACGAAGACTCTTCCCGAGTAGTATTCCTCTGCTTCCTTTCTATAGCGGTCTTTTCTTGTCTCTATTCCCGACCTGTCTTCCGTGTGATAGAGGATGAGATTCTTCACCTTGAGCTTTTCAGCTAGCTCTGCAGCGTCCTTTACTGTACTGTGGCACTTCTCGTAGGGATGGAATATATCCCTGTCTTTGTAGAGGCAGAAGGCCTCGTGCGTCATCCAGTCGGCGCCTTCCGCAATGTCGTAGTTCTCCCCGCTGAGGGGCTCATCCCCAGCATCTACGAGTTTGATTCTGTCCGTCTCGAGGACGAAGCCGAACTGTTTGAGCTTATCTGACTTTATATCGAATGGAGTGAGTCTTCCGTCCATGAAGGGGAAAGACTTTCTGTCTTCTACCGGAACAAAGACTACCTTAGTTCCGAAAAGTGAGCAGATTTTCTTAGTCAGTGTCGCCCTCAGGAATGGGAGAAGGAGCCCCAGGAGCCCACTGTGGGAGTAGACAGTGAATACTCCGTTGTATTTACCCTTGTTTATCTCCTCGGAGATTCTTCTTATAATCCATACCGCCCCCAGGAGGTGATCGAGGTGGGCATGGGTTATGAAGAGGGAGTTGATCGAGGAAAGGGGGATATTCATCTCCTCGAGGATACCGAGTATGCCGTTACCGCCTCCTCCGTCGACAAGAAGTCTCTCGCTTCCGTGCTCTACTATAAGACATGTATTGTATATTTTAGTTGCCTGTGCGTTTCCAGTTCCGAGTATATCAATCTTCATAGGGCCATTTTCCTCTTTTTCCACTTCATGGAAAAGTGAAAATATGTAAAAAAGAAGGAAAAGTATGCTATTCTTCTCCTATCGATAACGGAGGTCTGAAATGGGACTTATCAAAGCTATAGCCGGTGCAGCGGGTGGAACACTCGCAGACCAGTGGAAGGAATACTTCTATTGTGAAGCTCTCGACAGCAATACTCTTGCCGTAAAGGGAAGAAAGAGAACAGGAAAGCGCTCCTCCAACACAAAGGGAAGCGACAATATAATATCGAACGGATCGGGCATAGCCGTCGCCGACGGCCAGTGCATGATAATCGTCGACAACGGGAAAGTTGTCGAGCTCTGTGCAGAGAGCGGAGAGTATACATTCGATAAGTCGAGCGAGCCGAGTATCTTCTACGGAGGACTCGGGAAGGGAATCCTCGATGCATTCAGAACGATGGGGAGAAGATTCACATACGGAGGTGACGAGGCGAGAGACCAGAGAGTCTACTACTTCAACACGAAGGAGATCCTCGACAATAAGTTCGGGACAGCCAATCCCGTTCCCTTCCGTGTAGTTGACGAGAAACTCGGACTCGATCTTGATGCCTCGGTACGCTGCTCGGGTGTCTACACATTCAGGATAACGAACCCGATAGTCTTCTACACGAATCTATGCGGCAACATGACGGATACATACCCGAAGGACAATATAGCCCCCCAGCTCAAGAGCGAGTTCATTTCGGCTCTCCAGCCGGCATTCGGAAAGCTGAGCGCCCTCTCCCTCAGGCCCTACCAGATAGTGAATCACACAAGGGAGCTCGAGGGGGCACTCAACGAGGAACTTACCGGAAAATGGAGTAAGGACAGGGGAATTACAATCGAGTCCGTCGCCATCAACTCCCTTACGGTTCCGGATGACATATCACGTATGATACAGGATGCCCAGAAGGCTTATATGATGAGCTCATCCCAGATGGCGAGAGGCACGATGGTTGAAGCTGCTTCCACTGCCATGAAGGAGGCTGCAGCGAATAAGAACGGTGCCTTCACAGGTTTTATGGGAATGGGCATGGCCGGCAATATGGCGGGGCTCAATGTAGGAGATCTCTTCAAGGAAGAGAAAGAGAACAGGAAGAAGGCTTCATGGAAGTGCTCCTGCGGAGAGGAGAACGACGGCCTCTTCTGCTCTTCCTGCGGTAAGAAGAAACCTTCTGAGAGCAAAGCCTCCTGGATATGTTCATGCGGAACGGAGAACTACGGCTCATTCTGCACAGAGTGCGGAAAGAAGAAACCCGAGGAGGTAAAATACCGCTGCTCCAACTGCGGCTATGTTCCCTCCGACCCGGCAAAGCCTCCGAAGTTCTGCCCCAACTGCGGAGACAGATTCGACTCCGGGGACATAGATAGATGACAAGGGAGTACAAGTGTCCATGCTGCGGGGGAACGATATCCTTTGACAGCGACACACAGAAGATGAAGTGTCCCTACTGTGACTCCCTCTTCGATGTCGAGAGTCTCAAGGAGTACGATGAGGTCCTTGAGAAGGAAAAGGAGAGCAGTGACAGCGGAGACTTCAAATCGGACGGGAAAGACTGGACGGACGACGGCCTCATGCACTACGTCTGCTCCTCCTGCGGGGGTGAGATAATCACGAACGAGACTCTCGCATCCACAGTCTGCCCTTACTGCTCCAACAACGTCATCCTCACTGATAAGCTTGAAGGCGTTCTGAAGCCGGATTTCGTCATCCCCTTTTCAGTCAATAAGGAGAAGGCCGTGGAAATCATGAGAAAGAACATGAAGGGAAAGTTCTTTCTCAACAAAGCCTTCCGGGACGAGGGACACCTTACGGAGGTGAAGGGAGTCTATGTCCCTGTCTGGCTCTATTCCTCTCCCGCCGATGCCTCCATAACCTACAGAGCTGTAACGACAGATGTATGGTTCGACAGGGACTTTACATACACGAAAACAAACCATTACCTCCTAGAGCGGGAGGGAAGCGTAACATTCGAAAAGATTCCGGTGGACGGATCGAAGAACATGAGCGACGAGCTGATGGAGGCTCTCGGCCCCTATGACTACTCCCGTGCCGTCGATTTCCAGACAGCATACCTCTCGGGCTTTCTTGCCGACAAGTATGACATGACATCCGATGAGTGTAAGCCGAGGGCAATCGAGAGAGCGAAGGTCTCCGTCGAGAAATGCTTCAATAGCACAACAGAAGCCTTCCAGAATGTAAGAAAGGAAAGCGGACACATCTCACTTGCGGGAGGAGACGTGAAGTACGCACTCCTTCCCGTATGGCTTCTCAATACAAAATGGAAGGAGAGGGACTACCTCTTCTGTGTCAACGGAGAAAACGGTAAGTTCGTAGGTGACCTTCCCTTCGACACAAAGAGGGGGATTATAACATTCCTCATTTCGACGGGGATTATCGGTGCGTTGTTCCTCCTTGGTTTCTACGCCGCCTGGGCCATGTAGGAGGAGAGAATGAAAAAACTGACAGCATTAATCGTCCTATTCTTACTTACCATCTCACTCTCCGCCGCATCCTACCTCTTCGACAATGCATCTCTATTGACTACAGAGGAGAGGACGAAGCTTGAGGCGGAGCTCGAGAATGTTTCAAATAAGACGGGAATAAGCACGGTAATCGTTACATCAAACTACAGTACAAGCTATTCAACCCAGGACAGAGCGGATCTCTTCATAGAGAAAGAAGAATACGGAAATGACGGAGTATGCCTTTACTTAAACATGGGGGACAGGGAATGGGCCGTTTCGACATCGGGTTACGGCGCCTATGCCCTCTCCGACAGAGCACTTTCGGAGAGAAGTCTCTCCGGGGTACTCTTTCCATATCTCTCGAACGGAGAGTACATGACAGCGTTCTCCAACTTCGCCCGGTACGTCTCCGTGTGTTCGGAATACTCCCCGCGTAGCGGCTACAATACCACCACAAAAACAGAAACATACACCACGAAGACACCATTCAACTGGCCTATCTCAGCAGCATTCTCCTTCACTCTTGCAGCTTTCATATCATTATTGATAGTCCTCCGCCGGAAGAGAAAACTCAGAAATACAGGATACGTGAGAGATGCAGACGACTATATAGTCAGGGACACATTCAAGGTGAATGTACATAGGGATATATTCCTCTACTCCAACATAGTGCGTGTCCCCCGGCCTCGTGACGATGACAGGGACAGCCATCACACCTCTTTCCACACCTCTTCCTCCGGCCAGAGCCACGGAGGCAGAAGCGGTCACTTCTGATTGCTCTCACCAAACCTTGACAACAGGTGCATTCAGGCATTAGTTTATCAGTGTAAAAAAGCACCGCCGGTGGACTGTTGGTCTCGAATTATTGGTTAAAATAACCGTCTAATTTGAAGCTTGAGGACGGTTATTCTTTATAAGGTGTAAAAGCGACAATTGCTTGATTGTCTGATGCCCTTAATTCCTCTCCTTGTTTGGTTGATTTCTTTCTGTTCTATCTTTGCTGTTTATGTGCCGTTGAAGGTCGATGCGCAGAGGATGATTTTCCTTGACGAGAATACAGGGGGGGTACTCTTAGAGAATGAAAAAGATTTATCGATTACTTGTTTTTTGTTTGTTGATTGCGTGTATTTTTACAAGTTGTGAGCCGAAAGTTGAAACCAAAGGCATAACAATAACTCTTAATTCCGGTGTGTTGGGATTGGAGGAGAAGAAAATAGAATTAACAGAAAGCAAGTATGTGTATATCCCTTCTGGTGATGCTCTTTGGTCTCCCGATAAATATATATTTTGGGGTTGGTCAACAGTTGAAGGTGGATCAATCGTGTATTGGGGTGATGCAGAATATTCCTTTTCATCTGACGTAACTCTTTATGCTGTGTGGAATAAAGCTGTTGTAATTACTTATGATCTTAATGGCGGAGAAGGGGTTGTACCCAGTATAGAAAAAGTAGAATCCGGAACATGTATTAGCTTGTCTTCTGATGATGATATTACGAGGACAGGATATGAATTTTATGGTTGGAATACAGCTGCTGATGGAAGTGGAATTCACTATTATGGTTATGAATGGGTTATTGCTACCGAGGATATGACACTCTATGCTCAGTGGCAACTGATAACCGATTACCTTGTATTTCATGATGGATATAATTATGGTTATTCTGTAGAAGCGGCTAATAAAGATATTTCAGGTGATATCTCAATTCCTGATACATATAAAGGTAGGCCTGTAACGTCGATTTATGCTGACGCTTTTAGAGATTGTGAAAAAATAACATCAATTACAATTCCAGAATCAGTGACAACAATTGGGAAAAGTGCTTTTTCAGGTTGTACAGGCCTGACATCAATTACAATTCCAGAATCAGTGACAACGATTGGGGAATATGCTTTTTCAG
>CAVJJV010000193.1:0-1996 GCA_963650055.1 Comamonas kerstersii
TTATTGTAGTTGATGTTTACCTAAAACTGAAAATCAGGATAATTAAGGACAATGAAAAAGAACAGAATAATAATTACCCTTCTGATCATGACTGCTTTTCTTTCGTCTCTCGGTGCGTCCACACTGGATGAAATACTCGAGAGTGCAAAGGAGAACAGCCTTTCGTATCAGAATATACTCCTGGAATATGAAAACGGGCTCCTGAATATCGCCGCCCTTGAAGAGGAAGACAAGGTCGGGGTGAGCGTTAGTGCGTCAGTCAGCCCCCTCGTCAATTCCGGAACAGATGAAGTCGGTATAAGCATATCACCCTCGGTAGAGGTTACACTTCCGGATGACGGCAAAACAACAATCACGGCAGACACCTCTCTTTCAACTAGATACAGGACGGGAAAGACTGAAGGCTTGGTGAGACTCGGGGTATCACACACATTCGATTTCACCGGGTATACCGATGACAATGCCGATAACCTCAGCTATACATCAACAAAGTATTCGACGGAACGCTCATACAAGATGAATCAATTGAACTTCGAGAATACTGTTTTGAAGATGATTTCATCGATATTGAGAGCAGAAAGCTCTCTTGAAAGCGATGCTTTCAACCTCGAAAAACAGCAGACGGTATTCGACAAGCTTGTCGCGCTGAAAACTTATTCCGAGACCAGCAGTATATATTTGAGCACCCTCAATACGCTCAACTCACTCAAGAGTTCCCTCGAGGCTTCAAAGGAACAGTACAATCAGCTTCTCTCACAATACAAAAAACTCACCGGGCTTGACTGGGACGGAGTGGAGGATGTCACGGCGCCTGAACTTAAGCTTACAACCTATGAGAACGGGAATACGGAGGTTCTTATCCAGTCCATTAATGTGGAGAAGAGTGAGGATGCATACAGGAAGGTTGCGGCCCTGGCTGCCAGATCCGACCTCGACACATCTCTTAATGCCTCTCTTGAGTCCGACCTCTCCTTCTCCGTCAGCGGCAGCGCTGCATATAATGCAAACAACTGGACTGTTTCGGTATCTACCGGTGTGAATTATAATAAGAGTAACGGCAGCACAACTCCGACCCTGACGATATCGGGTAGATGGAATAATGATACTTCCTCATCCGACAGGGAGATAAACAAGGCTCTCAATGACGCGAAGAGTGCAGCAAACAGTTATCTCGAGGCCCTTTCGGAGTATCAGCAGAGTGCGACCGACTATGCATTGCAGATTCTCGAATGGAAGAATGAGCTCAGTCAGGCTGAAACCGATCTGGAGTATAAAAAGACTCTTCTCGACAACACGAAGGCGCTCTATGAACTCGGACTCGAAACAGAGGAGAATCTGAAGAAAGCGGAGCTTGATTACTCCTCGAGCCGGACCAGCTACACACTTAAAGTCATCGACGGCCTCACACTTGAGCGTAATCTGGCAATCTTTGCACTATAGAACTAAGGAATTTAAAAATGGACAAGAAAGAAGAAATAATGAGCGAAAGCGAGAGACAGGAAAAGAAACTCAGACAGGCCCAGGCTGCCAGAAAGAGAAGAAAGAGAATCAAGACCATTATAGGATGGCTTGTCGTCATATTCATTGTTGCACTGGTGCTGTTCTGGTTCCTGAAGATGAAGAAGGAGAGTGAGGCCCAGATTGCGGCATTGCAGAATGCCAACACGAGTATCGAATATACAGTGACAAAGAGTAAGTATGTCAAGTCCATCGATATCTCGGGAAACGTCGTCGCCTATGACAAACAGGAAGCCAACTTCCGCTCCACGGGTGCCGTGACGGGTGTCTTCGTCAAGGTCGGCGACAAGGTGACGAAGGGACAGGTGCTTGCAACAATCGACGATTCCCAGCAGAAGTCGAATCTCCAGGAAATCGAGAATGAGATTGCAGAGGCCGAAATCGACGGTAAGAAAAGGGAATTGGAGCTTCTTGAACTCAAGAAGAAGAATGCCGAAGAGCAGCTTTCTTATACATCCCTTACTGCCAACTTCGACGG
>CAVJJV010000193.1:2006-12282 GCA_963650055.1 Comamonas kerstersii
ATTATGTTACTGCCGGTACCACTGTAATCACAGTCATCGATGTCTCTAAATTGAAGACTACTGTTGAAATTGATGAAGTCGACATGCAGTACATCGAGGATAATCTCACCGCCACCCTTACATTCGATTCCCTTCCCGGAGAGACGGTGGAGGCTTACGTCTCATATATTCCGATGGAGGGAAGATACACGACACAGGGAATCGGAGTCGTTGATGTGGAGATGACTATCGCCGATCCTCCCGAGGGCCTCAGAACGGGATTCACATTCACTGGCACCATCGATCTCGAGCAGGATGTCGAGATGCTTCTCATTCCGTCATCTTCCGTTTCAACCGAGAGAGGCGGCAAGACCTTTGTAACAGTCAAGAAGGCCGACGGTTCGACGGAGAGAAGAAATGTTACTGTCTCCTATCTTGGAGAAGGCTACAGCCAGGTGCTCTCCGGCCTCAAGGAAGGGGAGACCATAAGCTATCAGTCTTCGTCCGACGGCGGCGGATTCGGTATGATGATGGGAGGCTTCTGATGGCTTCCAGTGTTATAGAGCTAGTCAATGTCAGGCGCTATTACCTTGTGGGAGAATATATAGTAAAGGCCCTCGATGATGTTTCGCTGAATATAGAAAGAGGATCATTTACAGCCATAATGGGGCCCAGCGGCAGCGGTAAGTCCACACTCATGAACCTTATCGGATGTCTCGACACCCCTACAAGCGGTTATATCTCGATAGGGGGAGAGCTCACCAACGGGATGGACGAGGCCGAGCTTGCCTTTCTGAGAAACCAGAAGATAGGCTTTGTTTTCCAGCAGTTCAATCTTCTGGGGAAGCTCAATGCCCTGGAGAATGTCATGACTCCCATGGTCTACTCACTTGTCCCCCACCGCGAGAGGAGGGAGAGGGCCGAAGCCATGCTTGAGAAGGTGGGACTCAAGGACAGGATGAAGCACCTTCCGAGTGAACTCTCGGGGGGACAGAAGCAGCGTGTCGCCATCGCCCGCGCTCTTGTCAACGATCCCGATATTCTCCTTGCCGATGAGCCCACAGGTGCACTTGACACGAAAACAGGGCATGAAGTAATGGGCCTCTTCCAGGAACTCAACGAGGAAGGGCGTACAATCGTCTTTGTCACCCATGACAGAAAACTGGGACTGCAGTGTCCCCGGCAGGTTTTCATACAGGACGGAAGGATAGTGGAAGAAGATGTTACTCGAGAACTTTAAACTTGCAATTAAAAGTATGATTACAAGTAAGATGAGAACGTTTCTCTCTCTGCTTGGAATCGTCATAGGGGTAGGATCCGTTGTCGCCATCATGACTCTCGGAGAGAGCGTCAAGGGGTCGATCAACGATGAGATGAACCTCTCGGGAATGGACCTTGTGACCCTCTCGAATATGGGTTCCAACACGGTTTTCAACGAGGAGCTTGCCTATTCCATAAAGGAAAGTGTGAAGGGTATAGACAATGTGGCTATCCGTACTGTCGGGAATGCCACAGTCAGACATGCACAGGAAACGTCTGATGCCACAATCTACGGCGTTTCGTCGACCTACGGGGATATACAGAAACTCGAGATTATGGACGGATCGTTCTTTACGATGGAAGACAATATGGAAAGAGAACAGGTTGTGGTTCTCGGCTATGATGTCGCCCTCGATCTCTTCCCCGGCGGGGACGCCCTGGGCAACTATGTCTCCATATTCCGTACCCAGGCTAAAACATACAGGGTAATCGGCATCCTCGAGGATACATCGGAGTCCTCGACGAGCGATACCAATAATAATGTCTACATGCCGTACTATACATACAGCCAGAACATAAGAAAGCAGACAAGTGTTTCCACATACTACTTCCAGGTGAATGATGATTATGTGACAACAGATGTCTCCAAGGAGATATCCTCTTACATGTCATCCATTGCATCCTCAAGCGAGTATATGGTCTCAACAGCCCAGGAGTTTGTAGATATGGCCAATTCCATCATGGAGACGCTCACTACATTCCTCTCCGCCGTCGCTGCGATTTCGCTTGTTGTAGGCGGTATCGGGATTATGAACATAATGCTTGTCACAGTCGTCGAAAGAACGCGTGAGATAGGTGTCAGGAAGGCACTCGGAGCCACTCCGAAGACAATCAGACACCAGTTCCTTGTAGAGGCCATGGTGCTCTCCATCTGCGGTGGTATTCTGGGTATTCTATTTGGAATTATCGTAAGTTACGTGGTTGCATCCGCATTCTCGTACACTCTCAAACTTTCCATGATGTCGATTGTGCTCTCCCTTGCCTTCTCGTCGGCAGTCGGAATATTCTTCGGCTGGTATCCTGCAGCCAAGGCATCATCCCTCGATCCGATACAGGCGCTTTCCTACGAGTGATATTATGCTGGAAATGCAGTCAACTCCCCGTAAAAAGGGAGTTTTTCAATCATGATTGTTGCTAATTTTCGCAGAACGGGGCAGAACAGTTATAATCCAATTATGTACAGAAAAGCTTCACTAGATATCAGAGATTGGATCGATCACTCGAATAAAGCGCTCCTGGTCACCGGTGCAAGACAGGTGCAAGACCTGGCTTATAAGAGACGAGATAGAGAAGGCGGGATACACGAAATTCGAAATCAACTTCATAGACCAGAGTGAGATGATTTCCTACCTCAATGCAGATATGAGTGCAGAGGAATTTCTCCTGCGTCTCAGAATGATTATGCCGGAGGAGTGCAGAAGCGGGGAGACTATTGTATTTTTTTGATGAAATCCAGAAGTGCCCTGAAATTGTGACGAAGATCAAGTTTCTTGTCGAAGACGGAAGCTTCAGGTATGTGATGAGCGGTTCTCTTCTCGGAGTTGAGCTCAAGGCGGTAGCTTCCGTTCCGGTAGGATATCTTACTGTATTGAGAATGTATCCGATGGACTATGAGGAGTTCATGATTGCAAACAGTGTTTCAAGAACGACACTCGAGATGCTTGAAGAGAAGTTTTCTCTTCGCGAGGCTGTAGAGGAGCATATACACAGGAAACTATTGTCGATGTTCTTTGTCTACCTGATTGTCGGCGGAATGCCTGATGCCGTAAAGACATACATCAAGACAAAGGACATAAGGGAAGTCGACAGAGTCCAGAAGGATATAACACAGCAGTACAGGGAGGATTTTTCGCAGTATGAGAGAGAAGACAGAAAACTCCGCCTCAAGGCAGTTTACGATATCATCCCGGAGGAATTGAACAAACAGAATAAGAGATTCATATTCACTGAACTCGATAAGGAGTTGAAGTTCTCAAGGTACGAGAACAGCTTTCTCTGGCTCAAGAATGCCGGTGTGGCGCTTCCTGTATACAACGTTGACGAGCCGAATATTCCTCTCCCCGCCAGTAGAAACAGCAATCTCTTCAGACTTTTCTCAAGTGATACAGGGCTTCTTACTTCCTCCTATCCCGTTGAAACAAAGGTGGAACTGATTAAAGAAAACAGTGATGTCAACAATGGAGCGCATTTCGAGAATGCTGTAGCCCAGGAACTTACTTCAAACGGCCTTGTTCCGTATTACTGCACGAAGAAAATCGGAGAACTCGATTTTCTTGTTGAGCTTGACGGTAAGGTTGTCGCAATTGAAGTGAAGTCCGGATCCGGATATAAGGTTCATAATGCGTTGAACAGGTTTATGGAAGTTCCGGACTACAGAATAGACAGGGCTTATGTGCTTTCGAAGGGTAATATTGAGGACATGGGGAAGGTGACTTATCTTCCGATATACATGTGCTACCTGATCAGGGAGAAGAAGATGGAAAGCATGATAGTTGATCTTGATACCTCCGGCCTGTAATGGAAGTTGAATTCAAGGTGCTGTACCGCTATTGAATATGAGAGTGGAGGTTATTAAAATCCAACTTGATTTTATCTGGAGGTGGTTTATGAAAAAGATAATATCGATTCTGTCATTCCTTCTTCTGTGTCTCTCTCTTATGGCACATCCTGTAAGCGAGACTGCTGCTGCCGATAAGACGGAGGTGCGTATCGCCGCCCTCAAGGGGCCTACCGCCATGGGGCTTGTGAAGCTGATGGACGAGAGTGAGAACGGAAGTGAAAAACTCGAGAACAGCTATACCTTCACAATCGAAGCCTCTCCTGATGCCGTTACACCATTGATTGCTAAAAATGATGTTGATATAGCATGTATCCCGGCAAACCTTGCAGCGGTTCTCTACAATAATACCGGAAAGATTCAGGTTATTGCGGTAAACACCCTCGGGGTACTCTATCTTGTCGGAACAGGTGATGCCTCCATCTCCGGTATCGATGATATAAAGGGAAGGACAATCTACTCCGCCGGGAAGGGTTCGACTCCGGAGTATGCAATAGAGACAATCCTCTCCGGATACGGTCTGGTCGACGGCGTTGATGTCACCCTCGAGTGGAAGAGCGAACACGCAGAGTGCGTTGCCTCCCTTCTCTCCGACCCGGAGGCACTGGCTGTGCTTCCCCAGCCCTTTGCAACATCGGCGATGATGCAGAATCCATCTCTTGTAATACTCTCGGATCTCAACGACCTCTGGAAAGATATCGCGGGAACAAGCCTCATCACGGGTGTCACGGTTGTGAACAGGGAATATGCAAATGCAAACAGAGAGGCGGTTGAAACATTCCTCGAGGAGTATGAGGAGAGTGCCGAATGGGTCAATGAAAATATGGAAGAAGCTGCCACATTGATTGAAAAAGAGGGTATAATCAAGGCACAGGTTGCCGTTAAGGCCCTCGATAAGTGCAATATCGTAGTGTGGACGGGCGATAAGCTTAAAAAGAATCTCTCCGTCTACCTCGAGGCATTGTATAAAGAGAATCCTAAGAGTGTAGGCGGTTCGGTTCCGGGTGAAGACTTCTACTTCTGAGAAAAAGAATAAACTGTACTATCTCCTTTCCATAGCTGTATGGATAGGGGTTTGGTTCATCCTCTCTCTTATTGTGGGAGAGGAGATTTTTCTTCCCTCTCCCCTGAGGACACTCCGGGCCCTCTTCGAGCTTCTCCCCACGTCCTCCTTCTGGACTTCCGTCTTCTTCTCCCTCTCGAGGATAGTCTCGGCTTTAGCGCTGTCATTCCTTGCCGCTTCTCTTTCTGCTGCCGTCTCCTTCTTTCTCCCGCCTCTCGAGATTCTTCTTTCCCCCATTGTAAAAGCTATGAGAAGTGTACCGGTTGCTTCGATAATAATTCTCACGCTTCTCTGGGTGAGAAGCCGGAATCTCAGCGTTGTAATATCTTTTCTGATGGTCTTCCCGATAATATATTCATCTGTTCTTTCGGGCTTGAAGGCGACGCCGCGGGAGCTTCTCGAGGCTGCAGACAACTACTCGGTGGGGATAAAAAAGAGGATAAGATATATCTACATGCCGTCTCTTTTCCCCTTTGTCAGGGCGGGACTCGAGAGTGCAGTGGGACTTGGATTCAAGAGTGCGGTTGCGGCCGAAGTAATTGCTCTTCCCCGCTCTTCAATCGGATCTGCAATCTACGAGGCTAAAGTCTATCTCCTGACGCCCGATCTCTTTGCCTGGACTATAGTGATTGTAATCCTTTCATGGTTATTCGAAAAAACAACCATTTTCATACTCAACAGGCTCGAGAGGAGGATATTGAAGTGAATATAGAGATAAAATCGAAGTGTTTCGGTGCTAAAGTTATATTCAAAGACCTCTCTTTACATATACCGGACGGCAGGACAACGCTCATAATGGGGGAAAGCGGGAGGGGAAAGACCACACTTCTGAGGATGATTGCCGGACTTGATAATGATTACACCGGTCATATTGACTCTGAAAAAGCTGTGCTTCTCTTCCAGGAGGACAGGCTTATATTGAATATGTCTCTTCTCTCGAACATGATGCTTGTAACGGATGACAGGAAAAGGGCGGAGGAGATTCTCTACCTCCTGGGGCTCGGAAATGAGATGAAGAGCCGGACCGGAACGCTCTCGGGGGGAATGATGCGACGTGCTGCAGTCGCAAGACTTCTTCTTCTCGAGAGAGGTGTCTATCTCTTCGACGAGCCCTTCTCCGGCCTCGATGAAGAGACGAAGAGAATGACTGCCTCCGTCATTATGAAGGAGACGGAGGGAAAGACCAGAGTTGTCGTCTCCCACAACGATTCAGATGTGTCTCTTCTTGATGCTGTCTTGAGAGTAGACCTTTGATTCCAAGTAATCTACACTCTAGCCATGAGTGAAGAAAAATTACCAAAGTGGGACCTTGAGTCCATCTATGAGAGTGTTGAAAGCAGAGAATTCCTTTCAGATATCGGGAGGGTGTATGAACTCTCCGGAGAATTGAAGGAGAAGAGTAAGGATAAAACGATACCTCTTATCGAGCTTATCAAGCTCCGTGATGAGCTTATGGCCCTCACGGGGGAGCTCAATGCATATGCCTACACATCCTTCAGTGTAGATACCACCGACCCGAGGGTGACAGCCGCATACTCGAAGGTGGAGAAAGCTGCAGTCGCAGCTCTTGAAGCCGATACCGTCTTTGAATACTACACTGCGGAGAGGGAGAGTGAGTTCGATTCTCCCTCCCTCAGGGATTATGCTCTCTTCCTGAATGAGGCAAAGATAAAGAGAAGTCACATGATGAGTCTTGAGGAGGAGTCCCTTGCGGGCGAGATGCTCCAGGTCTCTTCCTCGGCATGGGAGAAACTCCATATGACGGTGACTGCCGAAATAAAGGACGGGGACAAGACACTCACCCAGCTCAGAGGAATGCAGTCCAGCCCCGATAGGAGTGTGAGAAAGAATGCGTTCGAGAGGGAGATAAAGATCCTCGAGGCCAACCGTACAGCTCTTGCCGCAGCACTCAACGGAGTCAAAGGGACAACACTTCTCTTAGAGAAGAGAAGAGGCTGGAAGGATCCTCTTGACCGCTCGCTCTTCTATTCGAGAATAACCCATAAGACTCTCGATGCCCTTATCTCGGCACTTGAAGACTCAAGGGAGATGTTCACCGGCTACCTCAGAACCAAAGCTTCCCTCCTGGGTCTCGACCACCTCGACTGGTATGATATTACAGCACCTGTCGGAAAGGTCTCCCTCTCTTATACATGGGAGGAGGCGAAGGACCTTGTCGCAAGGTGCTATACTTCCTTCTCTCCTGAAGTCGGAGCCTTCATAAAGAATGCCTTCGACCACAACTGGATCGACCCAGAGAGCCGGGAAGGCAAGATCGGAGGCGCATACGACATATCATTTCCTCTCAAGGGGGAGAGCAGGGTAATGATGAACTGGGAAGGTTCATACGACTCGGTATCTACACTTGCACACGAGCTCGGCCATGCCTACCACGACTACACGGTGAAGGATTATCCCATGAGTCAGAAGGACTACCCGATGACCCTTGCAGAGACGGCATCAATCTTCGGAGAGACTACCATCTTCCAGGAGGTGTTGAAGACTGCCGCACACGACGAGAGTCTGGGAATCATAGAGGCCTTCGTAGCTTCATCCTTCCAGGTATGTATAGATATACTCTCCCGCTTCTACTTCGAAAAATATGCATTCGAAGCAAGGAAGAAGGGAGATGTGACTCCAGATGAATTCTGCCGCCTCATGACAAAGGCCCAGGAGGAGACATACGGTGACGGAGTCAGGATAAAACACCCCTACATGTGGGCAGTCAAGGGACACTACTACTCGGAAGGCTTCTCGTTCTACAACTATCCCTATGCATTCGGGCAGCTCTTCGCCCTGGGGCTCTATGCCTCTAAAGACAGCGTTGCCGACTTCCCCTCTCACTATAAGAATGTCCTCTCGATGACAGGGCGTTATACAGCCGAAGAGGTTGCCCGTGCCGCCGGGTGTGATATAGAGAGCAGGGAATTCTGGAAGAAGGGAATCTCACTTATTGCATCTTATGCAGAGAAGCTCAAAGAATGGCTTTGAAAATCGAGAAACTGATTTCCTCGGCCCGCGGCATCGGGTACGATGACGGGAAGACCGTAATACTCTCCAACGCCCTCCCGGGAGAGGAGGTGGAATACAGAATAAAGAGAGAACGTAAGGGGATTATAGAGGGAGAGGTGACAGAGGTTATCTCTCCGTCCCCACTCCGCACTGCTCCTCTCTGTCCTCTCTACAATATATGCGGCGGATGTGATTTTCAGATAGTCTCCCCCGAAAGTTCCGCTTTACTCAAGAACGGTATAGTAAAGGATATTCTCTCCAGATTCGGATGTCTGAATTTCCTTCCTCCACAGTACGGAAAAATCGAAGGGTACCGCAGGAGGGTCAGGATACATGTCAATCCACATACCGGGGAGGCCGGATTCCTCAGGCGTGAGTCGAATGAACTTGTAAGGGTGGAACACTGTCCGCTTCTTGATGAGAAGCTCAATGCTCTTCTTGAAGAAGAGAAGGGAACACTCTTCAGATATGCCCGCTCATTGATGTTCGAGAACAGGGTAAATAAAGATACCGCTCTTGTGGAAGTGCCTCTCTTTGCCGGGGACAGGGAAGTCTCCTTCGGCGGGAAGAGAGTGGAGGTGACGCTCGGGGAGAATGTGTACACAGTAAATGCAGATGTATTCTTCCAGTCCAATCCCTCTCTCTTTACAAAGATTCTCGACTACGTGAAGGCAAATACCATCGGAGACAATATCATGGACCTCTACAGCGGTGTCGGAACATTCTCCGCCCTCTTCAACGGAACAGGAAAGACAGTCTATGCAGTCGAGAAGGAGAAGAGATGTCTTGCACTCTCCAGAATAAATGCTCAAGAGGCTGTATCATACACGGATGAATGCGAGAAGTGGGTGACAAGGGGCTCAAAGACGGATGTAGACACAATCATAGTCGACCCGCCCCGTACAGGACTCGACAGAAAGGTAATAGAGATGATCGGGACATGGAAGCCGGAAAGGGTGATTTATGTCTCCTGCAATCCCGTCACGATGGCCCGCGACACTGCTCTCTTTTCGTCCTACTCAATCCGGGAAGTTTCCGTCTACGATTGCTACTACGGCAGCAGTCACATCGAGACTGTTGTATTGATGGCAAGGGTCTGACCCCCGCAAATAGCAGTCTTTTGTGTTGAATAGACTTATCATCCCTTGTAGATATCTCGCCTGTGACCTATTTTAAGCACAAGTATTGTTACCTGTTCTTCTTCAATGCTGCATATAATGCGATAGTCTCCAACCCTGTATCGCCAGAACCCTTTCAGGTTTTGTTCCAATGCCTTTCCTCTGCTTCTCGGGTCTTCAAGACTTTCAACTTCAAATAGGTATTTAAGAATTCTGGTTCTATTGTATTCATCAATCTTCTTGAGTTGTTTTCTGGACGAGTCCGTGAACTCAACCTTCATAACCCAGCTCCTCTGCTACACTTTCGAGAGAATATGTTTTTTCTTTTCCTGCTTTAACTTTCTCCCTCGCATCTATTGCATCATAGATGTCCTCAAGTTCATCCAGATGTTCTTCAAGAAGTATATTATAGAAAAATGCTGCACTACGTCTGGTTTTTTTCGCAAGTTCTTCTACTCTTGCTTTATTCTCCGGGCTTGTTCTGAATGTTACGGTTGTCGTCATTGAAGATCTCCATGTACACACAATAATACAATGTACACATATGATAATCAACGACTGTAGAGGTTTTTGTAAAACGAAATTTTCGTGAATAAAAATACCGCATCCAATGTATTTTTATTAAGCCACCCGCTTCTCCGGGCATCAATATCGGCTTCAATCCCTATTTTGAGAGCAAGAGCTTCAAAGAGCTCCGGTTTCCCCTAACTTTTACCAATAACAAGGCTGCATCGTCTCCGATGCTTTTGTAGAACTTCATTTATTCCGGTTGTCTTGTTATGCTCAGGCTGCTTCTTGCAGTTGCACCAGCTTCTGGTTCTCCCGTATCTTCTTTATAGTTAGGAGAAGCACGGCAAGCTGAATATCGAAGTGGGCTTTATTTCCTCTTGAATACAGCTTTTCAATCAGAAAGCACTCCTTGAGCTCGCTGTTTGTCCTTTCGACTGAAGTGCGCTTCTTATATCTATATGCCAGCTCTTCACTCATTACAGGTTTCTCTCCATTTGAGTTGGCTTTGAAGTCAATGATTGGGAAGATGTTGTTTGCAACAGCGAATTCGTCTATCTCTGCACTGCTGTAGCCGGCATCCATGAGGGTAAAGTCGAAGTCGCAGATTATCATGGACTTTCTGAGAAGAGGAATTGCCAATTGGGAATCATGAACACATGTGTAAAAGCCAACTAAATTTGTCTAATAGTTGCTACTTAATTCTGTCCCTTTCATAGG
>CAVJJV010000194.1:0-6069 GCA_963650055.1 Comamonas kerstersii
TATGAAGAGAATACAACTATTCTGTCATACTTTTCAATGAAAAAACAACGAAATCCGTCATACTTTTCCTTAGTTTTCAGCATCTTTTGTCATACTTTCCCGACATTTTTTCCATTGAATGTGTAGTTGTCTGTACTGGAATAATATTTTCTTGCCCGTCTGATGTATTTGTGATAGTTTTATCTAAGGCTGGTATAGCCACAAAGAACAAAGAGGTGAATATGGCAGAATATGATGTTGTTGTCGTCGGTTCCGGTAATGCCGGATTGATTGCGGCCCTCCAGTGCCAGAAGAGCGGGAAGAAGACTCTTCTCATCGAGCAGCACAACGTGCCGGGAGGATGTGCGTCAAGTTTCGTGCGCGGGAGATTCGAAATAGAACCGTCTCTCCATGAGCTCTGTGATTACGGCCCGGAGGATAACCCGGGAGATGTTAGAAGACTCCTTGATGACCTCGGAGTAAAGCTTGACTGGATCAGGATTCCGGACTGCTACAGAATTGTCTCGAAGTACTCCGACGGCTCTGATATGGATGTAACGATGCCGAGCGGCATTGAAAACTACATAGATGCCATGGAGAGATATGTGCCGGGTTCGAGAGACAAGATGAATGTACTCTTTTCTCTCTTCCAGGAGGTACTCGACGGCATCGGGTACATAACGGCATCAAAGGGCCATGCGGACAGCAGGGTGCTGCAGACAAAATACCCCAACCTTCTCAGAACCGGGGCCTATCCTGTAAAGAAGGTATTCAATGCAATCAAACTCCCCGAGCGCTCTCAGGATATACTCTCCACCTACTGGTCCTACCTCGGTGTCGACATGGAACACCTATCCTTCATCCATTATGCTGCAATGGTTCATAAGTATGTCTCACGCGGAGCATATATGCCCAGGCACACATCCCATGAGCTTTCCGTCTCGCTGACGGAGAGGCTGAGGGAACTCGGCGGTGACATATGGTTCAACTGCAGGGCGGATAAGTTCCTCTTCAATGGCGACAGGTGCGTAGGTGTCCAGACGAACATGGGACGGATAGACTCCCGTTATGTCCTTGCCAATATCAATCCGGATATTATTTATGGAAAGATGATTCCGAAGGAGCTCATACCCGAGAGGGAGAAGAAGCTCAGTCAGGCACGCGGCAGTGTCTTCGGAGCGAGAATGTATACAGCCTACTTCTGTCTTGACAGGAGCGCTGAGGAGCTTGGAATCAAAGACTACTCCATCTTCCTTCCCGGTACATCGGACTCGAAGAAAGAATACGAGAGCATTATGAAGGGAATGGAAAGCAACGACTACTCGATTTTCCTCTGCTACAACATAGCAGACCCGTCCTTCTCCCCCGAGGGTACCTGTGTCTGTTCCTTCACTACATTCGGTTCTCCCGTAGACTGGAACAATCTCAAAGAGGAGGATTATTTCCGCTTCAAGAATGAAGGGGCCCGGAAGTTCCTCTCGTCACTCAGGAAGAAGACGGGCATCGACCTCTACGGCCACATCGAGGAGATGGAGGTTGCATCCCCATGGACTTTCTGCCGCTATCTCAATGTTCCGGAAGGCTCGGTATACGGCTACGAAACACGTGACTGGGACTCCATGATGGCTAGAATGATGATGATCGGGAAGGATTATCCGATCAAGGGGCTCAGGCCCATCGGAACATCCGGCCCTAGAGGTGACGGCTACTCCGCCACCATGCTCTGCGGTCAGATGATGGCAGCATATGCCATAAAGGAACTCAACGAAACGGGAGGAAGAAAATAATGGCACTCAATGTTAAAGTCGGCTTAATCGGCAAGCTCGATATGCTTAAATTCAAGAACATGGCTTCTCTCAGGGAAAAGACGATCGAGAAGGCTGAACCCAGAGAGATAAAGGGAGAATGGCCTATGAACATAAATGCCGCCCATCTCCACCCGTCCTCACTTACTCTCAGGATCGATAAGATCATAAATCACGAAAAGGCCGCGGCGAAGACGTATGTTCTCGCCAGTAAAGACGGCTCTCCTCTTCCCTACTTCAGATCCGGCCAGTATATCTCCCTCAAGCTGCAGTTCGGAGAAAGTTTCCTCACGCGTGCCTACTCCATCGCCTCCTCCCCGAAGGAAGCGCTTAGGGGAAAGTATTATATCACCGTACGCTCCAACCCCTCAGGCTTTGCCGCAGAGAAGATTCTCTCAAAGTGGAAGGTGGGAGACGAGATAGTATCGTCATCACCCCTGGGACAGTTCTACTACGAGGGACTCAGAGACGAGAAGACAGTCGTCGCACTTGCAGGCGGAAGCGGTATAACACCGTTTCTGTCGATGGCCTATGCAGTAAGAGACGGTATTGAAGACTTCAATCTTGTTCTTCTCTACGGCTCGAGAAGCGAGGATACAATCCTCTTCAGGGATGAACTGGAAAAGGTTTCTTCCGAAACTGATAAGGTGAAGGTAATACATGTACTCTCGGACGAGAAGAAGGAGGGATACGAGAGCGGATTCATCAATGCCTCCCTCATTAAAAAGTATGCGCCCGCCGACGGAAAATATTCCGTCTTCCTATGCGGTCCCGAGGCCATGTACCGCTTCGTCAAACCCGAAATCGATTCTCTCGGGCTTCCTGCAAAAAACTTCAGACACAAGATGATTGATGTCACGAAAACTCCATGGGAGAAGGAGGACTACCCTCAGGATTCCAAAGACAGAATCTACACTGTCACAGTCAAGCAGGGACCGAAGGAGTACAGAATAGAAGCAAGCTCCGACGAGCCTCTTCTTGTCGCACTCGAGAGAAACGGCATCAAAGCCCCCTCGAGATGCCGCAGCGGTGAATGCAGCTGGTGCAGATCGCGTCTTCTCTCCGGCACAGTATATATTCCCCCGGAGAACGAGGCGAGAAGACACGGGGACAGAGAATTCAATTATATCCACCCGTGTGCTTCATTCCCGACAAGCGACCTTTCAATCGAGGTACCGGGAGAATACTACTGACAGACGGCGGCTCATTACGGGCCGCTTCTTCGTCCCTGATAAGGATTCACTATACCGGACTTGTATAGCATCCGATGTTGACTTACCATGAAAGTTAGAAGAGAAGAATATGTCGGAAAGTCTTAAATCAGGTTTCATAGAGAAAATCAAATCGAAGATACTTTCGGGCGAACTGAAACCCGGAGACAGACTGCCCGCGGAGCGCGAACTTGCATCCCTGATGGGATTGAGCCGCGGCTCCGTAAACCAGGGAATTCTCGACCTCGAGAGGATGGGATTTCTGAAAATCGTCCCCAGGAAGGGAACGTTTGTCTCCGAGTACATCATGAGCTATGACTCTGCAGCCTTCGACCCTGATATATTCAAAGACTTCATGGAGCTCAGGATAATAATCGAAAGAGACTCTGTCAGACTCATCTGTCTGAAGCACGATACGGAAAAATTGAAACTCCTCGAGAAAGCAGCAGAAGAAGTATATTCCTCCGATGAGGAAAATAAGGCCGAGGCAGTCTACCAATATCATAAGTGCCTGGCGGACATAAGCGGAAACAGGGCCTATACACTTGTATTCCAGAGTTTTTCGAAGATGATAAGAAATCTCATCGCCGAACACTACAAGGATAAGAAGGAGGCTGAGGAAAGCCAATCTAAAATCGAAAAACTCACCAAGCTTATTCTCCTGGGTGATGCCGCAGAAGCGGATTCCGTCCTTTGTGATATCCTCAACTCCGCATCTGATTACCTCGGCGAGCACCTTAAGAAACAGGATGATTCTTTACGTCAACCTACATGACAGGCAGTACAATGGAGGAAAAAGACAATGGTTAAAACAGTCGTAATCGTAATGTTTCTTCTCGAGGAGATCTACTCGCTCTTCCTCATCCATCTCGAACATGCATCTCTGTCGCGTCCTCTCCCGAAGGCCGTAAGCGACGTCTACGACAGTGAAAGATACTCTCTTTTTCTCGGCTACCGCAGGGAGAACATGAAAGTCGATTTCCTCTCGTCACTGGTCACCCTCCTAGTCTCCCTCCTCTTTTTGGTGACGGACTTTCATGCTCTGGTCTTCAATGCATCCGATACACTGAATATCTATCTCAGATACTTCATGATGATTGCAGTCTTCACTGTTGTATCACAGATAGTGGAAATGCCGTTCTCCTATTACTCCATATTCAGAATCGAGGAGAAGTACGGAATGAACAAGGCGACAAGAAAGACCTTCTTCCTAGACAAGATCAAGGCATGCATACTCGCACTTCTTCTCTACACTCTCATAATCTTCGTCATGGTATTTCTCTTCTCACGGGTCACCATTCTTGCACTCATATGGCTCTGTGCGGCTCTGATTGTGCTCTCCCTCGCAGTAAATGTCCTCCTTCTTCCTCTTATGAAGCTCTTCTCCCGGTTCACACCGCTCGAAGATGGAGAGCTGAAGACAAAACTCACCTCTCTATGCAGGAAATACAATGTCGAAGTAAAGAGGATTGTCGTACGTGATGCGTCACGCCGCACGACGAAGGCCAATGCATTCTGCTCCGGGCTGAAGAAGAAGACAATAAGTATCGACGACAACCTGATCAACAACTTCACTACAGACGAAATCGTTGCGGTATTTGCACACGAGTTTGCCCATGCAAAGTACAGACACGGCCTCAAATCACTTCCTTTATCCTTCATATACGAAGTTCTAGTTGTGGCCGTCATCGGTGTCATCCTCTACACAGGTTCACTTTTCACGGCTTTCGGTTTTGAAGAGCCCAACTACTTCTTCGCCCTGACAGTTCTCCTCCCAGCACTTACCTGGCCCGTCCTTATTCCCCTCGGGATACTCAGAAATTCGATAAGCCGGAAGCATGAATACGAAGCCGATGCCTTTGCTGCAGAGGAAGGATACGGAGAGGCGCTCGTTTCTGCTCTCAAGCGTCTTATGAAGGAATCTCTTTCAGAAGTCAATCCACATCCCTGGATTGTACTCACAGACTACTCGCACCCGACACTGGCGGGAAGAATCGACTCGATAAGAAAGCATGAACCTAAGTCCTGAAACATCCTCTCCGCTTCATGACAAAAAGAACGATTTCCCTCCCGGAGTGCATTTTCACTCCCTGAAGAAGGAAAATTTACAAAAAATAACCTTTTAAAGACTTTAAACTGAACTCGTGTATTTAGTAGAATCCATGCATTCAGGAGATAAACAAATGAAAAAGATATCCTTAATAATGCTTCTGCTTCTGGCTACAGCTGCAGTATTCGCCTCTTCTCTTCCGGGAGAACTCTTCTCTGTAAAAGGTGTATATGACTACAGAAAGATGACAACATCCGACATAAATGTTAAAGATTCAGTCAACACGCTCATGGGTGCAGGAGTCGCCTTCGACTACGACTACTATTTCAATGACTATATCGGAGTATATACAACAATAAGCATCATTGTCCCCGTCAAGAGCACCATAGACGGAACAAAACAGTCTTTTGAAGACAGCGACTTCCCGGTCTCTGCGCATGTCGGTACTATCGGAAGACTCCCATTCTCGTCATTCTCCGGACTTGATCTGAGACTGGGCCTTGCAGTCGTCTACGACAAGTCGACACTATATTATCCAACCTGGTATCAAAATCTCTACCTCTCGAAGATTGAAACCCAGCTTGTTGCGGGACTCGGTATCTATTCCAACTTCGACAACTACGGCAACTTCGGTGTAAGAGTCGGTGCTAATCTTGCATACACAGTCTACACGGGACTCTATATCGACTCCAGGTACTCCTCATACAATATCGGGGACTACAGCAGAACAGGATACGAGATAATGCCCTACGCAGCACTTACATTCGGCTTCTGATGAAATGTCGCCAGTCAACGCCGCAGGTTCCCCCCTGCGGTTTTTTCTGCCTCATGCATTAATAAAGCCGTCCTCCCTCAAAGAAGAACGGCGTTACAGGATATACACATCCCTCTACTCGATATCCTGGCTGTTACCTTCATAGAATACGGTGAGCGGAACAAGTCCGTGGTCCTCGAGATAGAAATCAAGAGCGACAGTTCCTCTCTTTGTATCATAATCCTCGATTTTCGGAGCCTTTGGAGAACT
>CAVJJV010000194.1:6079-14374 GCA_963650055.1 Comamonas kerstersii
ACTCTTCACCCACTCGTTGAAATCCCCGCTTATTGCATCCTCAAGACCCTTCTTGTACTTGGAAGCAATCTCTTCTGCAGATATGAAATGGTTGGGACCGACTTCAGAGAAGATTGTACTTGAATTCTCAGCCTTGAACTTTATGTTGTACTTGTAGGTAAGAGCAAGCTTCTTGCTGCCGTCCGAGCTTATCCAGACAGCGCTTCCCGAGAACTCCGTATCCCAGAGTTTGAAGCAGAATTCCTCGTATCCACCGTACTCTCTCCCCTGTGCATCCTTGAGGTAATTCTCCTCCCAGACATTCGAGAAGACCCTGTCGAGAAGTCTTGTGAGGTCCTTTTCGAGCGAAAGGGCGTCAATCTCAGAGCGTATCACGCTGAGCTTGTTTCTGTTCTTGTTTGCAACATTAGACAGTAGAGCATAAACAACGGCGTTTGAAAGCTTGGAGCTTATACCTCTCTTTTTGGGAAGAAGGGCATAAACCTCCATCGGATTCTTGTACATGTAGTCGTATCCCTTCTCCTTGATTACGGAATTCAGGACGGCGCTCGTCTTGTCACATGCTTCAATGGTCTGAGCGCTTCTCTTGGAGATGTTGCTCTTCGTTACGGTTTTCGAGCTCTTCTGTAAATTGTCTTCCATTATTCCTCCATTCCCGTCTACAGACAGGAAACTTAGATATATTATTTAAACTTCAATCCATCTATAAATCTTTTACAAAATATCAAGTTTCACAATAGAAAGTAGTAATTAAACAATTTGTGTTCTGTAAGAGCCAATAATCAGGGCTTTTATGAACTACACCGCTGATAAATATCCGGCCCTTTGTTCGAGCCGGAAAGAAAAGTCATCAGACATACCCCTCGCTGAGCATGGCACGCGACACCTTCATGAACGAGGCGATGTTGGCTCCGTCGATGAGGTTGTCCTTATCGGAATAAAGTGCGGCAGCCTCCGATATATCCCGGTAGATGTTCTTCATTATATCCTTGAGCTTCATGTCGACTTCATCCCTCGTCCACCTCAGTCTCATGCTGTTCTGGCTCATCTCGAGGCCGGAAACCGCAACTCCGCCTGCATTGGCAGCCTTACTCGGAGAAACGATGACACCCTCCGATACAAGAAGCTTCTCGGCCTCCGGGGAGAGCGGCATATTGGCTCCTTCACCGATATATTTCACGCCGTTTTTAAGGAGGTTCTGAGCATCCTTTTCGAGTATCTCGAGCTGGGTTGCACATGGGAAGGCGTAATCGGCACGGATGTTCCAGATGGGATTCTCCTTCTGTGTGCCCCGCGGGATGTAAACAACACCGGGATATCTTGAGGCATATTCCTCAATCCTCCCCCTCTCGATATTCTTGAGGTATTTGACGTACTCAAGCTTCTCTTTCGTTATTCCCTCCTCGTCGTATATCATACCGTTCGAATCGGAGAGCGTGACAACCTTTCCGCCGAGTTCGTTTATCTTCTCCACGGTATACTGTGCGACATTTCCCGAACCCGATACAAGAGAGACAGACCCTGATATATCCATTCCCCTGTCCCTGAGAACAGCCTCAGACAGGTATACTAGCCCGTATCCTGTAGCCTCCGGTCTGATGAGGGATCCTCCCCAGTCGAGCCCCTTACCTGTAAGAACACCTGTAAATTCGTTTCTTATCCTTTTGTACTGTCCGAAGAGGTACCCGATTTCACGGCCTCCGACTCCTATGTCCCCGGCAGGAACATCCGTGTCCGGTCCGATGTGGCGTGCAAGCTCGGTCATGAACGATTGCGAGAAGCGCATGACCTCTCCGTCGCTCTTTCCCTTGGGGTTGAAATCACTTCCGCCCTTGCCTCCACCCATAGGGAGAGATGTAAGACAGTTCTTGAATACCTGTTCGAAGGCAAGGAACTTCATAATCGAGAGATTTACCGAAGGATGGAATCTCAATCCCCCCTTGTAAGGACCGAGAGCCGAAGACATCTGGACTCTGTAGCCGCGGTTGATTTCGAGTGTACCGTTGTCATTGATCCATGGTACACGGAACATGACCATTCTTTCCGGTTCCACCATTCTCTCGAGCACCCTGTGATAGACGACATCCGGAAATCTCTCTATGACCTTGTCTATTGAAGAGAGAAAGTTTCCCACTGCATGATGGAATTCCGTCTCACCGGAATCGCGGAGGACAACACTCTCATATACCTTCTGAGTCACTTCATTCATAATCCACTCCTTATAACAAAAATCCGATTTTAGGTTTTTCAAAAAAAGTAAATCAGAATTTGAGCTTTAGTCAAGGCATAGAGCTGAATCAGGCTTATTTTCCGGCCGAATGAAAGAATTCAAGAATCCTCTCTCTATAGTCCGGCGCCTCATCGTAGACTGCGTGGCCGTAAGAAGAAGGGTACATATAACACCCGCATCCGAGAGCCGATGACGTCTCCCTTGACGCCTCAGGCGTCACAACCCTGTCGCCCTCCGAGCCGATGACGAGAGTGGGTGTCTTTATTCTACCCAGGCTATCACTTACATCAAAATCGAGGGAAGCGGATGTGAGGATAATGAAGCGCCTGTACTCCTCTTCGGTTATCCCCCTGTTGGAGGCGATTATGGCGTCACGGTAGATCTTAAGAGTATTCTGAGAGTAGACAGCGTCTACAAAACTCCCGAGAAGTCCCTCCTCGTCCATCTTTTCTGCCTTTTCGATCCAGGTGGAGGCAACGGAGAGGAATGTATCGTTGACCCGTGAAAGGGTGGAGCCGAGTACTACGCTCCGGCAGAGCCCGGGGTGGTTGATTTCCATCTCCAGGGCGATCATTCCCCCCTGGGACGCCGAGAAGATATCGGCACTCTCTATGCCGAGGGAACGGAAGGCAAGAGCCGTGTCGGATGCCATATCGGAAATGGAGTATCCCAGCTCTATATCCTCAGACCTGTCGAAGAGATAGAGGGTATATTCCTCAAGAAAGGGCGAGTATGCAGCTCCAACGTCGGCCGAGTACCTCATGATACTGTGGATCGAAAGCCCCGGAAGAATGACAAACGCCTTCTTTCCATTTCCTGTAGAGAATACCTTCATCCGTCTTTTTCCTGTTTCAAGTGTTATTTCAGCCACTCTGTTCATCCTCCGCATATATCATATGACAAAAACGGAAATGGAAAAAGCTCGTTACAGTATGGAATAGAGGGCCGTTTCAAAGTAAACTTATCCTATGTCGGACTGGAAAAATCTTTTCACACCAATAAATCTCAGAAGGGGCCAGGATCTCTTTTATTCCGGTGCTCTTCATTCATTTACAAAAGAGAACAGCAGATACTCTGTTTCAATATATGAAAACGGCAGCTACCCCGTATCCCTCGAGATAAACCGGGGTAAGGTTGAAAACGCATCCTGTAAATGCTCCGATGCCAGAAGAGGTCTCTGGTGCAAGCACGAAGCCGCCCTTCTCTGGTTCATTGACGGAAAGTACGGCGAAAACGCCTTCTCGGAAAATCCCTCTCCCATCACCGTGGAAGAAAAGAAAAAGCCCGAAAGAAAGGATGTCATCCTCCACTTCAATGATGACGGAAAGCCCCATTACCTGTCGTTCGGTACCTCGCTTGATGATTACAGGGTGAAGGCGTCTACCTATGACAATGCGATGAAGATAATCTCCAACGGCTGTACGGAAGGGAGACGCACTAACGTATTTACGAGAGATAACGGCCTGAGGTACCTCGAATACAGGATCAACGTATTGGAGATAACAACCAACAAAAAGGCGGACGTGACGATAATTCTCGGGCACGGGGGCATAATAAAGTTCGAATGTACCGATGCCGGCAAGTGGGATACTTCAAGACTCTCGAAGATATGTGAAGGAGAGGAGGATGCAAGGGGAAAGACTGAACTCTGCGTCCATAAGACGGCCGCACTCCTCTCCCTCTTTGATTATCTCGAGAAGAACCGTGATGTGGTGGACTACTCGGATGCAGAAGCCGAACAGCTCATAAACAACTTCAAAAAGGCGAGGCCGAAGAGAGAGGAGGAAGAGGAGGACAGAGTCACCTCCCCGCTCTCCCTCGTCGACATAGAACCCGTAATCGAGGAGCAGAATGATAGAAAAGAGTGTCTTCTCACTCTCAGAATCAACAGCGACGGAGGAAAATTCTATAAAGTCAAGGATATTGAAAAACTGAAGTCTGCCATCGCCGAAGGCGGTGAGTATCCTCTCGGAAAGAACAATGTGTTGGACTTTTCTTCCTCCACTCTTACCAAAAGAGCCGTGCTCGTTATGGATTTCATCAGGGAGGCGGAAATCGAACTCATTCTCCGCACAAGGGGTGATTACTACCCCGGCCACCTCAGGGAGTCTGTATCACTATCGAAGAATTTCGACACCCTCTTCGATATGCTCTCCCAGGCCCGTGTGATGCTCGGCGGGATGCCGATTCTGGGCTTCAGAGAGACCGAACCTTCATTCACGATGAGAATCGAGGAGATGAAGGACAGAAACACGACTGTCGGCATCAGGGTATCGGGTACGATATCGGGACGGTACAATACGGAGAACTACACATACTGGTTCCAGAACGGCTATCTCTACAGAACATCGAGAAAGAAACTGGGATCTGCAGGAATACTCAAGGATGTGGCGGACAGGAACGGTTTCTTCTCCTTCGATGTCGGGCTGAAGCTTTTGGACAACTTCTACCAGCGCGTCCTTCCTGAACTCAGAAAGTACGGAAAGATTGAAGACGAAGCCTACGACAGAATAGAGGATAAACTCAGGGAGCCCCCGACTGCTGTATTCTACATATCACTCGACAGCGAGAAAAAAATCACAATCAGGGCAGCCATAAAGATCAGCGGAAACGAGACGACAATCCGTCAGCCGCATTATCACTTATACGGTACTCATTATCAGACTGAATACAAGGGGCTTGAAGACGAGATAAACGAGGCACTCGGAGAGTTCTCGTCGGGTAATCAATATGAAAAAGAACCGTGGATAATAGATAGAAACGACGAAGCGGAGTACAACTTCTTCAAACACGGCATCCCCCTCCTTATGGATATCGGGACAGTCAATGTAACCGATGAAATCAAGAAGATAGTCGTAAGGAAGCTCCACCCAATCAAATCGGAAATCGACATCGACGATAACGATGACTCCATACTCAACCTTTCACTCGACCTGGGCGGACTGACAATGGAAGAGCTCGTGGAGATTCTCGAGTCCTACAGGGACAAAAAGAAGTTCTACAGGCTTAAAAACGGAGACTTCATCTCCCTTGAAGGCATGTATCTCGAACCACTCAAGGACCTCTTCCTCTCAAGCGGAATTCCCCTCAAGGATTTCGTCGACGGCAAGATGCACCTTCCCGTCTACAGGGCTCTATACCTCGACCAGATTCTCCAGAACCAGAACGGAATCTCCTTCGAAGGCGGACAGAAGTTCAGGAGGCTCATCAAGGAGTTCAAGACAATAAGCGAGAGCGACTATGAAATCCCGTCATCACTCGCTTCGACTCTCCGCTCCTACCAGAAGGACGGATACAGGTGGATGAGAGTTTTACTCGAGCACGGCTTCGGTGGAATCCTTGCAGACGACATGGGACTGGGAAAGACAATCCAGGCTCTGACGCTGCTCACTGCTCTCAAGGAGGAGGGAAAGGGAGGGCCTTCACTCATAGTCTCCCCCGCATCCCTCGTCTTCAACTGGAAGGCTGAGTGCACGAAGTTCACACCCTCCTTGAAGGCAGCGGTGGTTTCGGGAACGGCGAAGGAGAGAGAGGCATTGATCTCATCCTATGACTCATACGATATCCTCATCACCTCCTACGACCTTCTCAAACGTGATATACCTCTCTATGAGGGAGCAAGATTCAACCTGGAGATAATAGACGAGGCGCAGTTCATCAAAAACCACAACACCGCGCAGGCACAGGCTGTGAGAGCCGTATCATCGAAGCACCGTCTCGCTCTGACGGGTACCCCGATAGAGAACAGGCTCATAGAGCTCTGGTCCATCTTCGAGTACCTCATGCCGGGATTTCTCTTCAATCAGGAGAGATTCAAGAAGTACATAAGCAATCCCATAGAGAAGAACTCTGATAGAGAGGCGCTCTCAATGCTCAAGAAGCTGACAGGGCCCTTCATATTGAGGAGAATCAAGAGCGATGTCCTGAAGGATCTTCCGGAGAAGATCGAGGAGACACGTCTCACGCCCATTGAAGGAGAACAGAAGAAGCTCTACCTGGCGGAGGTGGCGAAGGCCACGGGAATGCTCAAAGACAGCAGTAACTACAACGAGCAGAAGATAGAAATTCTCGCCGAGCTGACACGTATCCGGCAGATATGCTGTGACCCCGGTCTTCTCTACAGAGATTACAACGGCGGAAGTGCAAAGAGGGAGGCCGTAATCGACCTTATAAGATCGGCTGTCGACGGAGGGCACAAGATTCTCCTCTTTTCGCAGTTCACATCGATGCTTGAACTCCTCGAAGAAGACCTCGTGGATGAGAACATAGCCTACTACAAGCTTACCGGGGAGACAGGAAAGGCCAGGAGACTCGAGCTTGTGGACGCATTCAACAGCGACGACACCCCGCTCTTCCTGATTTCGCTCAAGGCGGGGGGTACCGGTCTCAATCTCACCGCTGCAGACATCGTCATCCACTACGACCCATGGTGGAATATAGCAGTACAGAACCAGGCGACAGACAGGGCACACCGCATCGGGCAGACAAGGCAGGTGACAGTCTACAAGATGATATGCGGTAACACGATAGAGGAAAAGATAGTAAAACTTCAGGAGACGAAGAAGAATCTTGCCGACGATATAGTCTCGACGGAGAACCTCTCGCTGAGCAGTCTCACGAAGGAAGATCTCATAGAACTCCTGGACATTTCGAATATCGATTGAAGTAAGACCGGTCCATGAGGGCCGGCCTCAAGTTCATCTTTCAAGTTCCTTCTGGAACCTGAGTAGATTGTCCAGGGTCAGATATAAATCACTTTTAGCCCTCGGCCTCTGCTCCTTATAAGGGAGAGCGACCCTGTTGATCGAGAAGACGGCACTCACCCCCTCTTCGTATGCGCCTTCGATGTTGTCCCCGATGTCTCCGACGAAGGCGATGGTCTTTACGCCCTTTTTCTTCGCCCTCCTCGCGACCCCTATGACTACCTTTCCTCTGAGAGACTGACCGTCTATCTTACCCTCCCCGGTGTAGACATAGTCCGCCCCATCGAGGAGATTGGAGAAACCGACAGTATCCAGGACGGTCTCGATACCCATCTGGAGGCGGGACTTGAAATAGGCAACCATACCACCCCCCATTCCGCCAGCAGCTCCGGAGCCCGGAATCGACTGGACACAGACCCCGCAGTCTCTCTCCATCACCTCTGAGAGCTTTTTCATCTTACCGTCGAGTTCCTCCACCATCTTCTCGTCAGCGCCCTTCTGCGGGCCGTATACCGCTGCAGCCCCCTCCGGACCGTAGAACGGGTTGTCTATATCACACATGGTGGTGATGGGAATACTTTTCAGCATCTCGTCTATTCGGGAGAGGTCGATTCTCTCTACCTCGTCCAGTGTTCCTCCGACAGGAATGAACTTCTTTCCTTCCTTATTGTAGAAGCCGACTCCGACAGCCGATGCCAGCCCACATGCAGCATCATTCGTGGCACTGCCTCCGAGCCCCAGAATTATCCTCGACACACCTTTTCCTGCTGCATCCAGAAGAAGCTCCCCGACTCCATATGTCGTAGTCTTCGAAGGGTCCTTTCTGTCACCCACCATAGGGAGCGCTGCAGCAGCCGCCATCTCGAGTACCGCAATATTACCCGGAAGAAGGCCGTAATAACCCCTGACCTTCTCACCGAAGTACGGTCCGGTAACCTCCTTATAGACCTTCTCTCCCCCGAGAGCCTCTAAAAAGGCGTCAACAGAGCCCTCTCCTCCGTCTGCAACGGGAATGGATGTCACGATGCACTCGGGATAATGATCAAGAACAGCTTTTTTCATAACGGCACATATCTCGGACGAGCTCATAGTGCCCTTGAAGGAATCGGGAATAAGAATAACCTTTTTCATTTCTGCCTCCTAAGAAAGAAGCGGAGAAAATCTCTCCGCTCCTCTATTTGAATCCGGATACTTCCTAGAGAAGAATCAATGTAAGAATCCAGACGAAGATGATACCTACAACACCCATTATGCCGGTCATTGCCGTCTGGGTCTTGTATCCGTCCTCCATCTTGAGCTGTCCGAAATTCGTTACAACCCAGAAGTAAGAGTCGTTTGCATGGGAAACCGTCATTGCACCTG
>CAVJJV010000195.1:0-2854 GCA_963650055.1 Comamonas kerstersii
CAAGGATTTCAAGGTATGGTATGAAGCGGGGAAGGGTTCGAAGTTCAACAAGGTGCAGGAGCTGAAGGGAGATGAGGATCCGGGGGTTATTGCTGATGTATTGAAGGACGCAGCCGTCGGAACGCTTGAGAGGACACTCACTGAAGAGAATATGAAGGTTATGGCCGGGATGGTCGAGAAAATAAGAAGCAGCGGGGAGATTTCGATAGTAGGACTCGGAGAGGAGAAGGTCTACGCGGAGGGACTTGCCGCAGTAATCACCGGTAGATACCCGGAGAAGAAGGTCGAGGTGAACGGAGATGCGGATAATCCGCCGGAGTGTTCAATTGTGATTTCCCTGAGCGGAATCGACAGAGCGGCGATTACCTATCTGACGAATGCAGTCATAAGCGGAGGTGTGGTATATGCTGTGACAGCCGATGCCTCATCCCTGATCGGAAAGGCCGCAAGCGGGTGTCTTGACCTCTCTGACGAGCTTCTCTTCAGTCCCGACAGACATCTGCTGGGCAGGTTCGCCCTCTCGGCGGCTGTAAGCTCCATGGAGATTCTCCTGGCAAAGGATTGACCGGCCTATATTTACAGAATCTGTATTTATTTCTAGCCAAAAGAAGGGACCGTGATATACTCGGACTATGAATGCCGTTCTTGTTTTGGTTGTCTTTTTTCTTTATTCAGTCGGATATAACATCTTCGGCGTTCTCGCTGCCGATATCATAGAGGGATTGAGGATATCTCTCTCGTCTGCGGGGCTGCTGCAGAGCATGTTCCAGATCGGGGCACTCATTGCGATAGCACTCTCGCCGCTGGCACTCATGAAGCTGTCAAATCTCAACCGTCTCAGAGCCGGCATAATCCTTGATGCACTCGGCATGGTTCTTCTCTCCCTCATCCGCTCTCCCCTGGCGGTCTCCATATTCTTTGTCTTCATGGGGCTCGGGGGCTTTTACATCGACTCAGGAGCGAATGCATACCTCTCCCAGGCTTACCCGGAGAAGAGGGAGACATTCATCCCCCTTCTTCATTTCTCCTACAGCCTCGGTGCTTTAATCTGCGGCTACCTTGTTCTCCCCTTCAAGAGTCCGTCCTCCTGGGGATGGGGATACGCCATTCCGGGAGTGATACTATTTGTCCTCTTTCTTTCCAGTTACCTAAGAAAATCAGTGAAAACGGGTTCAGTTGAAGTGGAGAGAGACGTGATAGAATCAGAGGCTGTCCCTCTCAAGGTATTGTTCAGTGATAAGAATTATATCATGTACAGCATTGTCATCCTTCTCTATATGGCGGGGCAGCAGATCTGTTCGAGCTGGCTGCCGTTATTCATCGAGAAGGATTTCCAGGCATCTCCATCTGTTGTCGCTGCGACGACGATGAGCTTCTGGATAGGTATAGCGGCGATGAGATTCCTCTCCCCGATTGTATTGAGGACAGGGAAGCTCAATGCCGTGCAGTCGATACAATACGGAATGATGGTCTCATTTCTTGCAATGCTCGGGATTTCTCTCTCCCCCAATGTCATCTCCGCTCTGATATGCTCCGCTCTCTGCGGTTTCGCCTCCGGAGCGGTCATACCTCTCTTCATTGTCGAAGTGTCTGCCTGGTATCCCTTAAATACGGGATTCATATCTACTTTCTACATCATATGCGGCACAATCGGGCGCTTTGTATTCACACCTCTTGTTGCATTCTTCGGTGAGAGATTCGGAATGAGGACCGCCCTCGGCGCAAGCTCTATTCTCTTTTTAATCGGAACCGTTCTGGCCTTTACAGTTACATACAGGAAGACACATGAGCGAAATTGAGATTGTTCATTACAGCCATATCCATGGCCTGTCCCTCTTCTTCAATACGGTTGAATACAGAACACCTCATATTCATCCCGAGTGGGAATTGATCTGGCTTGTCGACGGCATATTGTCCGTCAAGGCTGAAGACAAGGATTACATTCTCGAGAGCGGAAAGATGGCTCTCTTTCCCCCAGGGGTTGTCCATGAATTCAATGCAAAGACTGCGGATGCCACATTCCTCTGTCTCCAGCTTACCGCGGAGTTTCTGAATATCCCGACGAATATAACAACGGAAAGCATTCTCCTCGAGGAGGGAGGAGTCCCGGAAGCAAAGGAGATGCTTCTCGATATTGCATATAAGTATTTTACAAGGCCGCCTCTCTATCAGATGTACTCGGCAGGGCAGTGCAATATGCTTTTCTACAGAATTCTCGGCACTCTTCCGCTCCGTGTCCTCACACGCGAGGAGATAGAAACCAAGAAAAAGAAGAACGACAGACTCAACAGGCTGATTCTTTACGTGGAGGAGCATTATGCGGAGAAGATCAGGCTGAGCGACTTTGCCCGGAGTGAGGGGGTGACCATGAATTACCTCTCCCATTTTGTGAAGGATTCCCTCAATCAGAGCTTCCAGAGCTACGTCAATCTTGTGAGATTCCATGCAGCATGCAAGCTGATCTCATCCCAGAAATTCAGGATGAAGGACGTCTATAAACTCACCGGCTTCTCCGACTACAAGTATTTCTCCAATACCTTCAAAGAACGTTGCGGCCTCACGCCGGAAGAGTTTTCCAGGAATGCGATTTCAAACAAATTCAACATAGAGACGGGGAAAAAGTTCAATCCCAATTCAAATGAGAAGATACTTAGCAGAGAGGAGAGTTTAAGTCTAATCAGAAGTTTAAGATAGCATCCTGAAAAGGGGAAATCGAGTATGGGTCCAGGGCGGGAGTGTAGAATTCCGCGGATTAGACAAATTTGTTTTTTCGGTTGGTCAAATTTGTATTAAATACTTGTATGACAAAAAAATACAGATAAAAAACTTGATTTCTGCCGATACTGGGTTACAC
>CAVJJV010000196.1:0-6375 GCA_963650055.1 Comamonas kerstersii
CGTATTATAACGCCTAACGAAATAAAAGTCAATAGAAATCTCTCGAAAAATGCAATATTTCTTGCAAAAATCGAGAGTTATAAGGAGCCCGCTTCTGAGGGCCAGTAAAAGCTATGGATTAGGCGTTAGGGGGGTGTGAATAGTAACGAATTTCCAGAAATATGACACGAAAACTGCTTACGTTTAGATTAAGTAATGCTATAATTATCGCCGATGCAGGGCTTTCTCTTGCCCGGTATGAACCATCAAATGAAATATGGAGAGTCAGAATGAGCAGAGTTTTGATTATCAACGGCAGTCCGCGCGTAAACGGCAATACCTCGATAGCATTGAGAGAGATGGAGAGAGTCTTCGAAGAAAGGGGGGTGGAAGTGACAAAAGTCCAGATTGGGAACAGGGATATAAGAGGCTGTATCGCATGCTCCCGCTGTGAAGAAAGCGGGAAGTGTGTATTTGATGATGCTGTCAACGAGATTGCACCTCTTTTTGAAAAGGCTGACGGTCTTGTTGTTGCCTCTCCTGTGTATTACGCCTCTGCAAATGCAACTCTGATTGCGTTCCTCGACAGGCTTTTCTACAGCACTCATTTCGATAAAACAATGAAGGTAGGGGCTTCTGTCGTCTGCGCCAGGAGAGGCGGGGCTTCGACGACATTCGATGAGCTCAATAAATATTTCACTATCAGCGGTATGCCGGTTGCATCAAGCGTTTACTGGAATTCGATCCATGGGGCAGCTGAAGGTGAGGCCGGAATGGATGAAGAGGGTAAACAGACAATGCGCATCCTTGCTGCAAACATGACATTTCTTATGAAGAGCATAGAACTTGGAAAGGAGAAATACGGACTTCCCGAAAAAGAAAAGAGGGTTGCGACAAACTTCATCCGATAGACGGCCGGCAGCGTGATGCCTTGTTCCGGATGAGAACATAGTAGAGGCAAAGAGTCGAAAGATAATAACAACGGTTTACGAATTAATTAAAAAACTGCATAGTATGGCAATGAAAAAGACTGTAGCTGTTATATTCTTCATGCTGGCGGTATTTTCCGCATACGCTGTTGGTGTGTCTTCAGGCTTTGAAGCCGGTGCCGATTACAACATGATTATTGCGGGAAGGGGATACCGGAATTACGAATATTCAGGTAAGTTCGGTATTGCGGCAACCGTGCCTGTACTAATTGAGTTTACTCCTTCTCTCTCTATTGAGACCGGGCTTTCGTACTATATGAAGGATTATGGATACAGTCGTACAGCCGTTGATGACCAGAAAGAAGTCATGACACTTGACTATGGATGCTTCAATCACTTTCTTGAGCTTCCTCTTGCCTTCCGTTACACCCTTGCCTTACAGGATGGCGGGCTCTCTCTCTTTGCGTCTGCAGGTGGCTTTATCGGCCTCTGGATATACGGCTCGAGATCGGGATATGCCTATTCAGTTTCCGTAGAACCAGCTCTAACACCTTTCAGCGGTAAGACGGAACTCGGCAATTACAACATCTTTCATGCGGGCGTGTCGGCTTCTCTCGGTCTTAAGTGGAAGTTCAAAGAAGGAATGGACGGCTCTCTGCGGGCGGGATACTCATTGACTCTGACAGACCTTAACAAGGCTCAGAGGAGAGGAGCATACCCGGTACATAATACGACAGTCTCCCTGACAGGTGGAGTTATGTGGAGGTTCAAGTAATGAAGAAGAGCGTATTTCCGGTAATCATTGCTGTCATTTTACTTATTGTCCTTTCCTCCTGCACGGCTGAAGCTGCATCCCCCGATGATTCTTCCATAGATTCTTGGGAGAACATCTTTCTGCAGTACTGGAAGGTGATGAATACGGAGTACCCGCGCTTCGATACCGAGACCGATCTTGACTGGGATGAAGTATATGAAAAGTACCTTCCTCTTTTCAGGGAACTTGATTATTCAGATAAGGATGACTCCATCACTGCCTTCAGATATTTCAAGGAGATTGCAATCGGCATCGACGACTGCCACTATGAACTCATAGTCAGAGATAATTTCAAATCCTTTCTGTGGATGAATCCGTCAAGGGAGAAAAAGTGGGAGAATAAAAGCGGTGGAACTAACAGTTCATACCCCGATGTATCCTCGGACGGGGCTCTAATATCGGTTGACGGAAAAACCGTGATAAACCTGGATGATGACGAGAAGGCGGACAGGGAGCTCTCCGAGTTCTACGGAGGTGTCGAGGGATACTATGAAGTAAAGAAGCTTACGGATGCAGGAAGCTTCCACAACGCCGGTACGACTTTCAAATCCTCTCTGGGGTACAGTTTCAAAACATTTGAGAAGCCACAGACGCAAGAGGAGGAAGCATGGAATGCAATTGTGAATGCCTTCGATATCGACGGCTTCAGCTACTACTACGGAGTGACGGAGGAGAATATCTTCTACTTCTATTTCTCCTCCTTCATTTCATATGTCGACAATCCCCTCTCCCAGCCTCTCCTCTTCAAGGAAATTCTGACTGATGATGATAAGGCCGTGCTCGGTGAGAAGTTTGTAGAGTTCCATGACTATCTCTGGAATACGGAGAAAGGATATGATTTTACCGGGAAAATCCGGTATTTCAAGGGCATATACGAGCTCTTCGAGATTCTCAGGGAAATCGGCAGAAACGATACCTGCAGGATGACGGATGATGAGGGAAAGGAGGAATCGTATCCCGTCAAGGGCGTAATCATGGACCTCAGAAGCAACTCCGGCGGGGACAACAGAACGCTCGAGACAATTTTCGGGTCTTTCTTCAAGAATGAGACGAAATTCGCCGAGACCAGATACAAGACCGGCTACCCGCGGTTCGAATACGGGCCGTGGCTCGATATGATGATTGGAACGGAATACTGCAACGGTGTGAGAGACTACGATAAGCCTTTTGTCGTCATTACGAACGGCAACTCGATATCGTGTGCGGAGCTCAGCGCATCAATTGCAAAGAATCTCATGAAGAAAGGTGCCGTCACAGGAGGAACGACTTACGGTGCAACATGCACAAAGGCCCAGAGGACTCTATATCATTCGGGAAGCTTTTCTTCCGGGAAACTGGGTATAGTCATGGCTTCCTTCGAGACGAAATTGAAAACTCTGGACGGCGGCTTTCACAGCTTCGAGAACATAGGAATAGAGCCTTCATCAGGGCTCGCTGTAGATGTTGATGATAGCTATCTGAGCGACAGAAGGTTTGAAGCTGCCGTCAAGTGGGTGAATGTTTCTGCCGTTTGATATGTAGATTGGGAGGTCCGCCCTTATCTGAGAAATCATTATGAATGTTGATTTATCCGAAAGGTGTGGACAACTCTGGTCCCTGTCGGCTAAACTCTCTATATAATCGTAGTGACCTCCCTGTCTGCATGTGCTAAGGCTCGGTCTACCGGACTGAATTCACGACTCTGCTACTTCTTCTTTAGGGAGGCCGCTTTATTTTCCCGAAAATAACGTAAAATTGAAAAAGTTTACTCGAAATATTACGGTGAATATGATAATTTAACATTGAAATCAAAAAATCAATAAATTTTTATTCATAAAATAAGGGAGACAAAAGGTGGATACAGACAGCAGCGGCGCAAAAATCCTTGCTGTGGCCGGCAAGGGAGGCGTCGGCAAGACTTCTCTTGCTGCAGTAATGGTCAAACTTCTCGTGGAAGAATATCCCGGGAAGAAGATTCTTGCCATCGATGCAGATCCCGCCGTCGGACTCTCTACGGCACTCGGCGTGGAAGTGAAGCTCACCGTAGATGATATCCGGCGGGAGGTGATTTTAAATGCTGAGGACGGGAACGCAAAGGCTGCAATCGAACTACTGGGTGAGGCCAGGTACCGTATCTTCGACGCGCTTGTCGAGATGGACGGTTTTTCCTTCATAGCAATAGGAAGACCAGAGGCTGCAGGCTGCTATTGCAAGATCAACAGCTATCTCAAGGAAGTAATCGGTCTTCTGGCTAAGAATTACGACTATATAGTCATAGACGGCGAAGCGGGAATCGAGCAGATCAACCGCCGCGTCATGGAGAAGGTGACACATCTTATTCTTGTTACGGACTCGTCGAAGAAGGGAACCCAGGTCGTAAAGACCATCAAGAGCGTTGCGGACGAACTTGTGATGTACGACAGAATCGGGGTTATTGCAAACCGCCTTCCCGATCTCAATGTCCGGGAGTATCTCGATGTCGGCGGCATCCCCGTACTGTCATATATATTATCCGATGCAGCACTGGCGCAGTTCGACCTCATGGGAAAGAGCGTCTTTTATCTGGATGATGATTCGACAATCGTCAGGGGAGCGAGAAAAGCCCTTGTCAACATAGGAATCCTGGAAGCATAAAGGAAGGAAAGATTGAAAGACTTAAAGCATTTATATTACTTTGAAAAGTTATTGGATGATGCCAACAACGAGCTTGTCAGGGAGGCCCAGAAAGAGGGCCTCAGGTGCATCGCAACGACCTGTGAGAATGTCCCGGAACCCCTTTTGAATCTTCCGGGAGTTTTTTCCGTAAGACTCCGTGCACCCCGTACCGGCTCTATGGATATGGCTACCTACTACATGACAAGTTTCCTCTGCGAGTACAGCAGAGCCCTTCTCGAGAGAGCAATCGAAGGCGGATACAATTTCGTCGACGGAGTTGTCACCCCCGACGGCTGCAGTATGATGAACCGCTGCGTCGAGAACATGGAACTCTTGAAGACAATGGGGGAGGGAAAGGAGGGATTCTTCTGGCAGTACATGGAGATTCCCCAGAAGAACGACGAAAACGCCCTTGACCTCTATACCCTCCAGTGCCGCAACCATATTCTGAAACCACTGGCCGAAAACTACGGAATCGACATAAGTGATGCTGCGGTGAGGAATGCTGTTGAGGAGCACAATGAGGTGTGCCGTCTTATAAGGGAAATCGGAGACTTCAGAAAGGACGAGAGGCCCCGTATTACGGGATATGAATATCATATCATCACCCTTGTAAGCTATGTCGCCCCCAAGCATCTCCTCATCGATAAGCTCCGCGAGACTCTCGAGGAAGTCAAATCAAGAGAGCCCGATACTAAAAAATACCGTGCCCGTGTCGTCTTCGTCGGCTCCGAGGTGGATGACGTGGATGTAATCAAGCTTGTCGAGGAATCGGGTGCGTACGTATGCGCCGACCGCTTCTGCTACGGCTCCCTTCCCGGGCGCGACGAGTTCATCCTCAAGGATGACGAGGATGCAGTGAGACAGATCTGCCGCCAGATGCAGCAGAGGGCACAGTGTCCGCGCTATTGGGATATGGCGAAGATGACCGGACGCCGCGATTATGTAGCGTCCCTTGCAGAGGAGTACAATGCAGACGGCATAATCTATGAACAGATGAAGTTCTGTGATCCCTGGGCTTACGAGCGTATGGTGGGGACGATTGTCCTCCGCGACGACTACGGCTACCCCGTGCTTGCCGTCGACAGACCGTACACCATCGGATCATCGGGGCAGATGAGGACCCGTGTCCAGGCATTCGTGGAAAGCATTGAAATCAAGAAGATCCAGGGAGGTAAGAAATAATGGCTAAGGAAATAGGTGCAGAGGCACTTGGTAGATTTTTTACCGATGGAAAAGTACGTAAAAGACGCGAGTGGCGCGGCTTCAGGGATACATTCTACGATTACACCCGCTGGCTGTACATAATGAAGCAGCTGGCAGGATTCATCATCAAACCGAGAAACATAAAGGCGATGTTCCGCTACCGCTGGATGGCCAACTACCTGGCTGTTCCGATGATGGTCGACAAGCACACCCAGGGCCTGAGGGGACCGTACCTCAGGATGTGCCATCTAGAGCAGGACCTTGTCGTATATGATGTGGCAAAGCTTCTCGACAGCCTCTTCAGAGGTGACCGCCGTATAGGAAATGATAAGAAGTTCTCGAGTAAGGTCGTTCTTGTGGATGAGAACGAGATGACTGCCGTCCTGATGGGATTCCCGACACTCAAGGGGCTTTCGCGTGAGACTCCATCGACTTATGTCCCGGTTCTCCTCAATCAGACAGCAGCCCTCCACTACATAGATGTTGCACAGCAGTTCGGACTGGCGGGAGACGTCTGCCCGATGCCCGAGGCTGAACTCGGAGTATCAATCGATGACGATGCCCCGGTTCTCGGAGCATGTGCCGTACAGTGCAACACGACATGCGACGGCTCCCTGATGAGTAACGGTGCAATTGCAAAGAGACTTGAACTCGAGGACGGTATTCCAATCTTCCAGCTTGCGGCGCCGCTGAGGCACAGAGAGGATGACGTGCAGGAGTATGCGGCACAGGAAATCAGGAACTGCATTGCATTCATCGAAGAGAAGACAGGCGAGAAATGGGACTGGAAATACTATTTCGAGTGTGCAAAGC
>CAVJJV010000197.1:0-3082 GCA_963650055.1 Comamonas kerstersii
GGAATGTTCTTGTCTTTGACGAGAGTGAAAATCTTACTGAAGGTAAGAGTGAGGGGTCGACGAGCCTGAGGTTCAAGGATCTCATCTCCTCCTTTACAGATATGGGTTATGACAGGAAGACTGTCATTAAAGCCATAGACGAAACGATAGCGGAGGGTAAGGATATATATTCTTCTCTCCCCGATAGAGATATCGAGAAGAAGATATTCACCAGTGTTCTCAGGAGGCTCAATTGATTAAGGAAAACAAATTCGAACTCGAAGATACTCTTGTTGAAGAACGTACAGTAAAACCCGAGATGATTGAAAAAGAGGAGGTACAGGAGAATATCCTGAGACCCAAGTACCTTGAAGACTTCCAGGGACAGAAGGAGCTCAAGGAGAACCTCAAGATATATATCGATGCAGCAAAGAAGAGAGGTGAGGCCTTGGACCATATCTTTCTGCAGGGGCCTCCGGGACTCGGAAAGACCACTCTTGCTTCCATCATCGCCAACGAGATGGGGGCTGACATCAAGCTCACAAGCGCTACTGCTCTCGATAAGCCTAGAGATCTTGTCGGAATACTGACTAACCTCACTGCCGGCTCCGTTCTCTTCATTGATGAAATCCACGGCCTCAAGAAGTCAATGGAGGAGACACTCTATGTCGCAATGGAAGACTACAAGATAGACTGGGTCATAGGGCAGGGGCCGTCTGCAAGGACCATCAAGGTGGATTTAGAGCCTTTCACCCTCATCGGGGCGACGACAAGGACTGGGGCGGTATCGAAACCTCTCGAGAACAGATTCGGTATTCCCATCAAGATCGACCTCTATCCTCCCGAGGAGCTCTCGCTTATAATCAAGCGCTCTGCAAAGATTCTCGGTGCCGAGATAACCGATGATGCGGTTATGAACATCGCTGTCTGCTCGAGGGGGACACCGAGAATAGCCAACAGGATTCTGAGGCGTATCAGGGACATAGCTCAGGTGAAGGGTGACGGAGTCATAAACAGTGAAATGACGAAGCTCGGACTCGAGAAGCTCGGAATCGACAGTAACGGTCTCGACAAGACCGACAGGGACATTCTAAGGATAATCGCTACAACCTATTCGGGAGGCCCCGTTGGACTCGAGGCCCTCGCGGCATCCCTCAATGACTCGAGTGACACAATCGAAGTATACTATGAGCCGTATCTTATGAGGCAGGGGTATCTCAAGCGTACTACAAGAGGGCGCTGCCTTACACATAAGGCATATGAAGTATTGAATATAGAGGATAACAATGGAAACCAGGGATTTTTACTTTGACCTTCCCCAGGAGTTGATTGCACAGGAACCGTCAGAGAAGAGAGGAGAGGACAGACTACTTCTCCTCGATAAGAATACAGGAATATATGAAGACCACATGATCAAGGATTTTCCGTCTCTATTGAGGGAGAACTCGATTCTTGTCGTAAACAACTCCAAAGTCAGGAAGGCGCGTATATATGCTAAAAGCAGGGACACAGACGGTGTTGTCGAGTTTCTTTTTCTCGGGGAGAACCCGGACGGAAGCTGGAATGCAATAGTAAGCAAGGCCAGGCGTCAGAGAGTGGGTAAGGAGTACATCTTCTCGACTCTCGATGGAAAGGAATATACATACGGAAGAATCGTTAAGGAAAATAATGACGGAACAAGGGATGTAGTCTTCTCCTCCCCGATAAGCGAGGACTTCTTCCTTTCCTGCGGACACGTACCCCTTCCGCCATATATCAAGAGGGAGGACAACTTCTCGGACGAGTCAAGGTACCAGACCATATATGCAAAGAACGAGGGAAGTGTTGCCTGTCCCACCGCCGGCCTTCATTTCACTCCGGAGATTCTTGATGAAATAAAAGAGAGAGGAATCGAGATAGTGGAAGTCACCCTCCACGTGGGAGCCGGAACCTTCCTTCCTGTCAGAACCGACAGGATCGAAGAGCACCATATGCACACAGAGAGCTATGAAATACCTCCTGGTGCAGCAGAGAAGCTCAATAAGGCAAAGAAAGAGGGTAAGGAAATAGTTGCAGTCGGCACCACGTCCACAAGAACTCTCGAGAGTGCGGCGGACGAAAACGGAAATCTTGTCTCCCTCAAGGGAAAGACCGATATATTCATCTACCCGGGGTATAAATTCAGGTTCATTGATTCTCTGTTGACGAACTTCCACACCCCGGAGTCGACTCTTGTAATGCTTGTGAGTGCACTGGCGGGTAAGGACAATATAATGAGGGCGTACAGCCATGCAGTGGAGGAGAGGTACAGGTTCTTCTCCTACGGGGACGCGATGTTCATAAGAGCTTGATTCTTTCAAGCTCCTTTTTTATCTCCTCTGCTGTTTCTTCTATCGAGAGTCTTCCGTCTATGGTAATGAGTTTTACACCTTCAGGAAGAGTGGAGAACTCCTTGAGGTAGTTATCTCTCACCTTATTGAGGTAATCCTCCTTTTCAAAGAGTTCCTTCTCCTCACCCCTCTTCTCGATCCGGGCCATGCAGTCGGATACCGGGGTATCGATGAAGATGATGCAGTCGGCATGGGGAAAAGTTGAATTGATGGTCTTTATGAAAGCTCCGTCGCATTGGACAGCCTGGTATGCAATGGAAGAGTAGAAGTATCTGTCGCTGATTACATTGATGCCTTCATCAAGCATCGGGACGATGCCGTAGCAGGGGTTATAGAGATGGTCGTCCCTGTCGGACGCATAGAGGAGGGCGAGAGCGGAGGGAGTAGTTGCGAACTTTTTCTGAAGAGCCGCACGTACAAGTTTCCCGATCGGATTCTCCGTCGGCTCATGGGTGACGAATGTTTTTTTACCCCTCTTTTCGAACTCTACAGAGAGAAGTTTCATCTGTGTTGTGGTTCCCGCTCCGTCAAGCCCCTCGAAAACTACAAATTTTCCCTTTTCATTCATAATTGCCGTAATCCCGTTATATAGCTAAAATGTAATAGTATTGTATTGAATCGGCCTTAAGGAAACAAGATAAGAGATGAAATATCATAATAATGTGAAGACAGTATTGATTGCCCTTTCTGTGACGCTGCTCTTCTTTGTATTCTCATTCTTCATTCTCTTTACT
>CAVJJV010000198.1:0-4152 GCA_963650055.1 Comamonas kerstersii
AGATTATACTTGTCTCTCTCTGCGCTTTCCTCTTTGTATTGATCATAACTCTCTTTATAGTTCTATTGAAAAAGCCCGGGTGGTACAGGAAGAAGATTCAATAGTCTTCAAGAAGCACAAGGCAGTCATCGCTTCCGGGGGAAGAGAAGACATCTTCCGTTGCTCCCTCCCTTATGATTCTTCCGTCCTTCATCACGTAGAGACGGGTGCACATCCTCCTCACTTCCCTTGCCGAGTGTGTGACAAGCACCGCTTCCTTGTTGATGGCCTGTAACAGGGAGAGAAGTTCAGTCTGGAGACTCCGCCTGAGGAAGGCATCAAGGGCGGAGAAAGGCTCGTCGAGGAGCAGGAGATCCGGTTCGCTTACTATGATTCTGGCAAGAGCCACGCGCTGGGCCTGACCGCCCGAAAGTTGCGACGGCAGTCTGTTCTCGAGACCTTCAAGATGCAGTAGTTTCACTGCATCTTCGAACTTTCTCTTCTTTTCGCTCTTGTTTTTTTCTTTTATGAGGCCGCACATGATGTTCTTTTTCACCGTCATCGTCGGAAAGAGCGCATAGTTCTGGAAAAGGTACCCAACCTTTCTCTCCTGCGGCCGCACGTTGATTCTCTTTCTGCTGTCGAAGAGAACTCTGTCGCCGAGTGCTATATATCCCTCGTCGGGCGTTACTATGCCGGCGATACATTTGAGCGTCATGCTCTTACCCGATCCGCTTGAACCGAGAAAGCCTGTAATGAGGTCATCAGTCTCGAATGAAGACTGGAGATTGAATGAGCCGAAGTCCTTTTTTATATCTACTGTAAGTCTCATTTTTTCCTCCTTCCTTTCCTGTCCTTGTTTTCGAGAAGGTTCACGGCAAGAAGGACAACCGTCGAGACGGCTACGTTGATGAGGACCCATATGTATGCCTCTTTCTCGTTGTTGGTTCTCCAGAGCTGGTAGACTGTCGTTGAAATGGTGGCAGTCTTACCCGGTGTGTACCCGATAAGCATGCTCGTCGCACCATACTCACCCAGAGCACGTGCGAAGGCGAGGACAACACCTGCAAGAATTCCCTGTCTGCATGTGGGGATCTTTATCCTCCAGAAGATGAAGCTGTTGCTCAGTCCCAGAGTCTTCCCCGCTTCGGCAAGTGTTGTGTCGAAAGCTTCAAAGGCGCCGCGTGTTGTTCTATACATGAGCGGGAAAGCTACAACCGTAGCTGCAACTATGCCGCCGTACCATGTCATGACGAATTTGATTCCGAACTTCCCTAGAAACTGTCCCAGAGGAGTCTTGACTCCGAAAATCAGGATAAGAAAGAACCCTACGACCGTCGGGGGAAGAACAAGAGGAAGTGTCAGGAACACATCAAGAATACCCTTCACGACAGGATGCATCTTGGCGACAATATGTGCCAGGAAGATTCCCAGGAAGAAGACTATTATTGATGTGTAGAACGCGATGCGGAGTGAATTGAAAAAAGGATACCAGTCCATATGTATATTTCTTATGTTCAAGAATAAAGAGTGGAGGGCTTTCCGCCCTCCTCTCGTTCATCAGAGTGCGCTTGCAAAACCTACAGAAGCGAAGACTGACATTGCTTCGTCGGTCTTGAGGTAGTCAAGGAAAGCTTTTGCTGCGTCTGCGTGCTTACTTGCCGAAAGAACTGCTGCCGGGTAGATGACTCTTCCGCCTGTCATATCACTTGTTGCTGTGTCGACAACCTGGAGACCTGCCGAGTAGGCATCGGTGGCATAGATTATACCGCAGTCAACGGACTGCTGGTTTACCTGTGTCGTGACTTCCTTTACGTTAGTGCCGTATGTAAGACATCCTGCAGATGCAACTTCAGCTTCATCGATTCCATAGTAAGCGAAGATTTTCAGGGTATACTGTCCGACAGGAACATCAGCGTTGCCGATTGCAAGGAACACATTATGTGCCTTCAGCAGCTCTGCAAGCTGGTCGAAACTCTCGATTCCCTTCGGGTTACCTGCCGGTACTGCAAGAGCTGTCTTGTTCTCGAGAAGGTCGACTCTTGTGGACAAATCGAGCATGTTGAGGTCCTGGAGGGCATTCATCTGCTTCTGTGCAGCGGAGAGGAATACGTCACACTCTGCACCTTCTTTAATCTGGGTGAGAAGTGTTCCGCTCGAGTCGAAGTTGTATGTGATTGTGACGTCCGGATTGGCACTCTCGTACATACCCTTGATTGTTGTGAGAGTTTCAGTCATCGATGCTGCGGCAAAGACGATGATCTCTGTCTTCCCTGCACTCTTTGCGGCTTCAGCGGCGCCCTGTGCAGATATACCTGCAAGAGCAAGTGCTGCGATAAGAAGTAAGGATAGAATCTTCTTCATGATGTTTCTCCTTTATGTAGTTTATTTATCAAGTTTTTCACCCCTCAGGAGACCGAGCCCGTGAGGGAGTGCTTCTATGATCACGCCAAGTGCCTCCACGACAGCCTTCGGGCTCCCGGGAAGGTTTATAATCAAGGTGGAGTTTCTTATTACAGAAACACCGCGTGAGAGCATTGCATGTTTTGTCTTCGTGAGGCTGCAGGCACGTATCGCCTCGCTGATACCCGGAGCATTTCTCGTCGCCACGCTCTCTGTGGCCTCCGGGGTGATATCACGCGGGGCGAACCCTGTGCCGCCCGTAGTGAGAATCAAGTCCATATGCCCGCTATCAGCCAAGTCTATGAGCTTCTCTTCAAGCATCTTCCTGTCATCCGGAAGCAGGATATAGATAGGCTGTGGATATCCTCTCTCTGTAAGATATTCAATAATTGCCGGTCCTGATAAATCCTCTCTTTCCCTGTTGTATGACCTGTCGGAGAGAGTGATTACTGCAATGCGGAAATCCTTCCTGTCCATCATATCCCCCTTCCGAAGGTACAGAACGGATAGTGACAGGGTTTGCAGCCGAGGCAGAGTCCGCCGTGCCCGAGTCCTGCAAGGTACTCCTTTGTCACCCTTACATCAGCCATTATGAAGGGAAGAACAAGGTCGAAGACGGTGCGGCCTGCATACATGACGCACCCCGGGAGTCCCAGAACAGGTCTCCCGTCGGGGAGGTAGCTCATAAGGAACATGGCTCCCGGAAGAACCGGGGCGCCGTATGAGACGATTTCGGCGCCGCTTTCCCTGATGGCCAGGGGGGTCTTGTCGTCTGGGTCCACGCTCATACCGCCGGTGCAGATGATCATATCGATTTGGGGGTTGTCGATCATGGCCTTTATGGCGCTCTTTATGTGCTCGGAGTTATCATCGGAGACAGTATGGGAAATCATTATGGAATTGAACTGAGCCATCTTCGATTCGATTACGGGAGTGAAGGTATCTTCAATTCTCTTATGAAATACCTCGTTACCTGTCGTTACAACACCGTAGTTTTTTTTCTTGAACGGCAGGATGTTCAATAGGGGCTCCGGGCCGATTGCATTCTCTGCCCTCTTCATCTTCTCCTTCTCGATGACAAGAGGGATTATTCTCGTGCCGCAGAGCTTCTGGCCCTTTTCGACTCTTATTCCCGAGGGGATTGTTGCTATCATCATCTCGCCGAGGGAATTTATTTTCCTCAACCGCTCGATATCGCAGGTGAAGAGACCGCCCTCGTCGGCGATGAGCTCGATCTTTCCTTCCTTGACGGGTGTCGGGTGCATATGGTCCCCCTGGCATATTCTCCTGAGAATGTCCGCCGCATCGTTCTCGTGCAGCATGTTCTCGTCGTTCTCCCAGACGTAGAGGTGGTCCTTTCCGACCGAGAGGAGGACGGGTATATCCTCTTCTCGTACTATGTGACCCTTACGGAATACGGCATCCTTCGTGACGCCTTTGATTATCTGGGTGATGTCGTGGGCAAGAACGGTCCCGACTGCATTTTCTGTATCTATCAGCTTCATAAGTCAAAATAATATGGCGGCAGCTGTGTCGGTTTCAGGGATAAAAACGAATTCACAATTTTCTGCCGCCTTGTCCTTTTTCTCCTCTTCCCAAGTCTGGACAAGCTTAAGAGAGGCATTGTCTCAGATTCTGTTTGCAGACTGTTGAATGGAAGTCTGCCACCATTATCTTTTCACAGTGACAATGGTAGACTAATGAATATGTAAAATCAAGCGTTATATTTTCGTAAACAATACGAATTTTCAATCGTACCGAGTATGAAAA
>CAVJJV010000199.1:0-8580 GCA_963650055.1 Comamonas kerstersii
ACCTGGTTGAATCTGTCGAATCCCTTGAATGCTGCAGTGAAGTACCTGTGGGTCTTATGGGTCATTATATAGACGCCGAGTGCGACGACAGGGATGACTGCAAGGAAAATAATTGAAAGAGAACCGCCGTTACGGAGAGCCATGACGGATGCGAATATAAGCATCATGGGGGATCTCACGAACATCCTTATGGACATGGAGAAGAGCATCTGGATCCTCTGTACGTCCGTCGTGAGACGGGTTATCAGACTCGAGGGACTGAACCTGTCGATATCTGCAAAGGAGAGAGCCTGGATCTTGTCGTAGAGATCATGGCGGAGGTTCGTCGAGAATCCGGCGGCGGCAACCGAGCCGAAGCGTGCACCGAGAATACCGAACGTTAACGAAAGAAGCGCAGAGACGACTAGTAGCGCCGAGAGAGTAAGAATCATCTTCATATTCATCTCTGCAACGCCTACATCGATAATCTGGGCCATTATTGCAGGAATGAGGACTTCCATCAGAACCTCGAGCACCATGAAGACGGGCGTAATCATCGCCTTTCCCTTATACTCCCTGACACGGGAGAAAAGCTGTTTAATCAATTTCAAAACACCTCGAAATACTAAGTGAAATCGACAGAGAATTCCATCGAAACATATATTTAATTAATTAAATGACAACAAACTGTCAACAACAAAAACAAAGAAAAATGACTCCCCGGTTCACAAGGAGTCAATCTACACAGAATCTACTTATTTCTAGCCGATGGTGCTGAAATGAGCAACAGGCAGAGAGAAGATAACGGCCTTGCCCTTCTGCTTGAGGAACGGAAGATCATCGATGGCCGCAACGATTTTCTCGGCCTTGGCCTTCTCCTCGACTATTACGAGAATCTCCTTCTCGGCTGTAATCGGGTAGCCGAAGAACTGAGTGTCGCCCTCCTTCGCAGTACCGTGGCCCTTGAGAATGGTGCCGCCCTTGGCTCCCTCCTTTCTCGCAGCCGCCATGATATCATCGGCATAGCCGTTCTCGCATATAACCTGAATCATCAATAAATCCTTATCACTCATACTATTCTCTCCTTTTTCACCAAGGAGTGCCACCACTCCTCTGCATTTACATGTCCTGAGTCCTTCAAGACAAGGTTTCTCGATCTGGGGATTGAGCATTGAAAGAAGTACCTCCTTCTTGCTGTCTCCCAGTCCCAGCATCGACAGAATGGATGACGGTGCCGTCCCCTGTGCATACATTATGGTTCCGCCGTATGCACCGGATGCGCGGAGATTGTCCATGAGTTTCCCCGCTTCTCCCTTATTTACAATGCCGAAAAGCATCTTTGAAGTATTCATTTCTTCTCCTCCAGTTTTTCCTGTCCCTTTCCGACCTTCATCGAGAAGACAAGCCCGAGTATCTCGATTGCCAGGATGGGCATCATTGCGATAAGGCCGATCATTCCGAATGCCATGCTCGCCGGGTCCGATGCAAGAACGGAAGCCGCACCCGAGACAAACGGCAGGAGGAATGTAGAGCTCATCGGCCCGGTGGCAACACCGCCCGAGTCGAAACCGATTCCTACAAAAAGTGTAGGCACAAACGGCAGAAGTGCAAGTATTATTCCATACCCCGGGAGGAGGAAATACCATATCGAGGTTCCGTTGATTATTCTTATCATGCTCAGCATGACTGCGCATGCAACTCCGATTGCAATGAATGCGAGAAGAACGAATCTCTTGATTTTTCCCTCGCTGACCTCTTCAACCTGCTCGGTGAGAACCCATATGGCAGGCTCGGCCAGTACAACACATGCTCCCAGTAAGAGTCCGATGGGAATCAATATTCCCGGGCTTGCAACGGCAATTGTCGTTCCGAGAAGACGTGCAACGCTCATGAATGAAGACTCTACTGCAAAGAGGAAGATTGTTATACCGACATAAGAGTAGAGAATACCCATGTACATTCTCGTTGCCCTGATCCGGGGGAGCTTCATGAAGAACACCTGGACAAGGATACAGATGACTACAAGAGGGAGAAGGGATTTTGTGACAGAGAGTGCAACCTCCTTGAAGAGTTCGAGCATACCCACAGTAGAGCTTTCGTCGGAGACTATGCTGCCGCCTCCTCCCATGAAAGCCCCGAAGACGAGGATTGCAATTACGGGCCCGATCGATGCGATTCCCGTATAGCCGAAGGAATCTTCTTCGTTGTTGCCGTGTACGGATGCGACTCCCATACCCAGTGCCATGATGAACGGTACCGCCATGGGGCCCGTCGTAGCGCCTCCTGCATCGAAACCGACCGAGACGAAGAACTCTGGACAGAACGAAGCCGAGAGGAACATAAGTCCGACACCGACTGCCATGGTAATCTTGAGAGAGAACCTTGTCAGCGCCCTGACATAGCTTATCGCCATGAAGAGACCGACTCCGACAGCAATGATGAACACCAGAAGAGACGAGCTGAGGCCGCTCTTCATGGAAGCCACCTGATCGGAGAGCACCTTTACGTCAGGCTCTGCGAGTGTGATAAGTATACCAAGTCCTATTCCCGAAAATACCAGCAGCGGAACATTCTTCTTCTGTGTGATCATGGCACCAAGGTGGTTACCGACAGGCAGAAAGCCTACATTTACACCGAGAAGGAAGAGAGTAAGTCCGAATACCACCAGAAGAGCGGAGAACAGGAATTGTGCAAATAGGGATAGAGTGAAAATACCGAATATCCAGCCGAGAACAGACGCTATCACGACTATCGGCAGGACAGACATGGCTACTTCCTTCAGCTGTTTGCCAAAACCCATGACTACCTCCATTAAATAATTTCATTTTTATGGTGAAAATATAATAAATAAAGCATTTCTGAGGCAAGAATAGAAAAGAACAAAAAAACAATATTGGAAAAAGATGAACATCCGGGCCGTATATTGTCCGTGGAAATTAACAGAATAATTCCGGTTTGACCGGTTAAGTGAATATCTGTAAACTGACTGACAGAGTGGAAAGATGAGCAAAAAGAGGATAACGATTGCAGACATAGCGAAGAAGAGCGGATACTCCAAGACGGCGGTATCTTTCGCATTCAACAGCCCCGAAAGAATAAGCAGGGATGCTGTCGAGAAGATATTGAAGGTTGCAAGGGAGCTTGACTATATCCCAGACCCTATGGCGAGGAACTTCTCGCTCGGGCGGCACTTCTCACTGGGCTTCCTCGTTCCGCAGTCTTTCGACATATCACTCGACAACCCACATGTCGTCGACATCCTCCGCGGCATCGGAACGACATGCGAGAAGAACGACTATTCATTCACTCTCATTCCACCCATGCATGAATCGATAGCAGAGGCGATCAAGAGCGCAACGGTCGACGGAATAATCGGAATGGGACTCGATTTCGGAGGAGGTGTCGGAGAGGCTCTCAAAAAGCGGAGGCTTCCCCTTGTAAGACTGGACCCCATCGACGAAGAGGAAGGCTACAGCGTCTCTATAGACAACACCGGGGCTGCATACACCCAGATGAGGGAGGTCCTGAGAAGAGGGCACAGAAGAATTGCAGTCATCACCCTGATGGGAGCCGCATACATAAATTCAAGCGATGAAGTTGCACCCGGAGTTGCAAACTTCAGAAACATAGGCTACAGAAAGGCCCTTACAGAGTACAGTGTAACGGAAAGCGTGAGGCAATACCCGGCGGACGCAACACTCGAGGGCGGAGAGAGTGCCATGGCGGAGATAATTAAGGACGGACTCCCGTCCGCCGTCGTCACGATGTCCGACATCCAAGCTGTCGGGGCCATCAGGAAACTCACTTCAAGGGGTATAAGAGTTCCGGAGGATGTCTCTGTCGTAGGATTCGACGGAACATACTACGACGACTACAGCAGCCGCAGTCTCACGACAATCGACCAGCACGGCTACCTCAAAGGGGTGAAGACCGCCGAAATGCTCTTCGATATAATCAACGGAAGGGAACCGGAGGAGAAGAACGTCATCATCCCCTTCTCCTTCCGCGATGGCGAGACACTAAAGAGTCTTTAACACCCTCAGTGCGATATCTGGCGAGTTTGTGATGCACCCGGAGACATTCCACTCCTTGAGCTTCAGCATCTTACTGTCGTCGTTGATTGTCCAGGCGTTGATTCCGATTCCGTTCTTTCTGCATTCTTCAACCATTTCATCGGTTATGCACTCGTAGTCGGGATGGAGATACTCTACTCCGAGTGTCTTTGCAAGGTATGAAAGATGACGTGCATTCTGAGTCGAATCGAAGAGAAGTCCGCACGGAACGGAAGGAAGAAGCTTTTTACAGAGCTCGACACTCAGCCAGTTGAACGAGGAGAATATGATCTGCTCTTCTATTTCGTACTTCCGAATCAATGCCGCGACCTTCTCCTCGATCCCGGAGTAGTAGACTATTCCCGTCTTTATCTCGACATTGGCCATCGTTCCGCTTTCCTTCACAAAAGCACAGAACTCCTCGAAGGAGGGAATTCTGGTGTTGAACCTGTCGTTCTGCGTCTTTGAGGCAATAGTTGATGTGAGCTCGGAGAGAGTACACTCCCCGACCATTCTGTCTATGCCGCATGTTCTCTTGAGGTTCTCGTCATGGATGACTACGGGGTATCCGTCTGACGAGAGATGAACATCCATCTCAACTCCGTAGGCCCCGCTCTCTACGGCTCTCTCGAATGCCAGCATGGTATTTTCAGGGTATATGCTGGAAAACCCTCTGTGTGCCCAGACTTTCATACCCCGATGATGATTTCATTCTTCCTCTCTGTCAATCCGACACGATTACCTTCCATCCCATACTTCTCCAATAGAGAAAGAAGAGAGGAGAACGAGTTCCCCCTTATGGGGCTGAGGCTGTAGTCGAGAAGGCTGTCGATGAGGATGAGGACGGACGAAATCATATCGCCCCGGAGAGATGGAGAGTCGGGGAAGTCTGCATCGAGGAATCTGTGGTCGATGAGTTTTCTTCCCTCCCTCGCCCTCTCATAGGCGTATGAAATGATTTCAAGCTCGGAGGAAAAAGAGGAGACGGTAAGGCCGTAGGACGAACCAATGCTCTCCTTCAAAGAGTCCGGGTACTTTGTGTTGAAGTCGAACCACACGTCCTCGAGGCTCTTTCTTCCGAGCGAAGCGTCATAGCGTCCCATTTTTTCCCGGCATGCTCTTATCTTCCTCTCGATATCCACATGTAGGACCGCCCCCGACTGGATGACAAGGTTCTGGAGCTCCCTGTCGAAGAGAATATCTCTCCGGAGGAGGGAGAATGTTGTTCCGGGGACGAAAACAAGCTCCCCAGAGAGCGAGACAACACCGTAAAAAGATATATAGCGGCATATATCCTCCCCGGAGTAGAGCGATAGAAATGAGAGCGCCTCGCTCTCTTTAATGTCGATGACGAGACCGTTATGTCTAAACGACGAGAGAAGTGCATACTTCTCTTCTTCCATGTTTTTCATAAGATGACTCCATGCCCGTGAATTCACCACGCTGTTGCTGGTGTGCGGAGGGCATGGTCGAAAGGATATATAAAGCGAATTAACACCACCGGGTATCCTGCCCACTTTCTACCCCGGCGAAAATCGAATTGATGATAATATAGCACAAAAAGGAAATAAGATAAGCCGGAAACACTATAATTTCTGTCCTCGCCAGTTGATTTCTCATGCATGAAAGAATCAGAATCCGGCTATTGCAAATTTGATTCGATACGGCTATTTTCTTCTTCTATGAAACAACAGGAAATACAGTCGATGCTCTTCAGCAGGAAGGAGCTGAGAAAGATATACTATCCTCTTTTGATGGAGACTCTTCTCTCCGTCACGGTAGGTATTGCAGATACCATCATGGTGGCTCAGGCGGGCGAAGCTTCCGTCAGCGGCGTCAGCTGCTTCAACACCATCCAGAACTTCCTCATTGCACTATTCTCCGCATTCGGAACGGGAGGGAGCGTCATAGTCGGGCAGCTTATCGGAATGGAGAACGAAGAGCGGGCCCGTTTCGCCTCCAAGGAGCTCTTGTATCTGGCACTCGGGGTTGCACTCGTCGTCGGAGGTGTCTTCTTCGTCTTCAAGGAGGATATACTCCGCCTCATCTACGGCACCGTCGAGGAGGATGTCTTCAAGGCTGCCCTCGACTACTCGATCCCCATCATCCTCTCTCTTCCCTTCATGGCACTCACTTCATCCCTCACAGCCATATTCAGGGCCCAGGGAAAGACACAGAGCACATTCATCGTCTCTACAATCGGAAACATCGTCAACATAATCGGGAACGCAGTATGTCTCTTCATCTTCAACATGGGAGCCTTCGGAGTTGGGTTGAGTACACTCTTTTCACGTATCGTGATGGCTGTAATCTTCCTTGTTCTCATACACTCGCGTAAGCTCAGGGTCTATATAGACTCCCTTGTGAAGTTCGAATTCGATTTCAGGATGGCTAAGACAATCTTCTCGATAGCACTCCCCTCGGGAGCCGAGAGCTCGATCTTCCAGCTGGGGAAAATCGTTACAATCTCCACGATAGCGGCATGCGGGACTGCGTCGATAGCATCCTTTGCCTTCCTCGACAACATGGGAACCTTTGCAAATGTCACGGGAAGTGCTGCGGGACTTGCTCTCATGGTATGCGGAGGACAGAGCTGCGGTGCCGGGCGCTACGATGAGGCGAGATGGTACACAAGATATTTTGTGCGCCTTGCATACATACTGATCTTCCTGACATCAGTCGTCGTCCTCTCTCTCCTACCCGTCATTCTCAATGCATACAACTACTCCGAGGAGACTGCATCCCTTGCACGCCTTGTGACAATCGAGAATCTCATCATACAGATTCTCATCTGGCCGCTCTCGTTCACACTGCCGCAGGCTCTCAAGAGTGCCGGGGACGTAACCTTCACGATGATTGTTGCAGTTTCATCCATGTGGATCTTCCGCGTCGTCTCTGCCCGTGTTCTCGGCCTGACTCTCGGTTTCGGCCTCAGGGGCGTCATGTGGGGTATGTACATAGACTGGGTTGTCCGTGCATCCCTCTTCGTGTGGCGCTACAGATCCGGTAAATGGACTGAGAAGGGAATCAAAGAGGAAAAAGTAGCCTGATAAACCCAAATGGAGTATCATTCCGGTATGGAAAAAGAAAATATCGAAAGAATACTCGAGAATCAGCGTAAGTATTTCCGCGAAGGAAGAACACTCACCCAGGAGAGCAGAATAAAAGCACTCAGGAGTCTCTATGAGGCTATAGAGAAATACTCCCCGGAGCTCAGAGAGGCCCTCCTCAAAGACCTTGGAAAGCCTGAAGCCGAGAGCGACATGTGCGAGATAAGACTCACCCTCAGTGAAATTACATACATAAGAAAACACCTTTCTAAATGGATGCGGGAGAAAAGAGTCCCCACACCGCTTTCGCAGTTTGCATCCCGCTCCTTCACGCGTCCCATCCCATATGGAAACACACTCATAATGAGCCCCTGGAATTACCCTGTACTCCTGACACTCGAGCCTCTTGCAGACGCCCTTGCCGCCGGAAATACTGCGATAATCAAACCATCGGCATATTCACCCAGTACATCTGAAGTATTGAAGAGAATGATTGAAGAGACCTTCGACGAGGGGCTTGTCACCATCATAGAGGGAGGACGTGAGGAGAACGAGTCGCTTTTAGAGTTGAACTTCGACTATATATTCTTCACAGGAAGCAAGAGTGTCGGAAAGCTCGTCATGAAAAAGGCTGCCGAGCACCTGACGCCCATCACTCTCGAACTCGGAGGAAAGAGCCCGTGCATAGTGACTGAAAATGCCGATATAAAGCTTGCAGCGAAACGTATAGCCTTCGGGAAGCTCATCAACTGCGGGCAGACATGTGTAGCCCCGGACTACATTTTCGTCGAGAGGAAGGTCCAGAAGAAGTTCATAGAGGCTCTCATTAGTGAAATAAAGAAGATGGTGACGGAAGAACCACTCGACAATCCCGAATGGGGAAAGATAATCAACGAAAAGCACTTCCGTCGTATTCTCCACCTCATAGATGAAAAGAAGGTCATACTGGGAGGAAAGTGCGACAGCACTTCACTCAAGATAGAGCCGACAGTGATGACAGGTGTTGCGTACACGGATCCCGTCATGGGAGAGGAGATCTTCGGCCCCTTATTCCCGATAATCTCCTACGATAGAGTGGAAGAATGCATCAGCTACATAAACAGCAACGAGCATCCTCTTGCCCTCTACATCTTCACGAATAAGAAGAAAGAAGCGGACTACGTGATGACCCGTACCCTCTTCGGAGGCGGCTGCATCAACGACACTCTCATACATCTTGCCACATCCGAAATGCCCTTCGGAGGAGTAAAGGAGAGCGGCATGGGAGGATACCACGGAAAGAGCGGCTTCGACACCTTCTCCCACTACACTTCCATAGTCGACAAGAAGACCTGGATGGACCTCCCGATGCGCTACAGACCATACACTGAGAAAAATAGACGCCTTATTAACTTTTTCTTGAAGTAAAACTACTAGACACTATTTTCTCTTTGGTTTATTATTCCTGCAGATTGGGCGGTTAACTCAGCGGGAGAGTGCCACCTTGACGTGGTGGAAGT
>CAVJJV010000200.1:0-3892 GCA_963650055.1 Comamonas kerstersii
GGATAAAGCTCTCGATAGCTTTTTCATCTTCTCCGGAGAAAGTCATACTCAAGTATGACAGCGTCCACGGCCTTGTCTTCAATCTCGGTCTGGAGAGGGACGGCTACTTCAACGGAATGGAGAAGTATTCGGGAGAGACTGCAGTCACTTCCGACGGAACACTCTTTCACTATTACTTTGCTTTCTTTATAGATGGTGCTTCCTACTACTACTCAAGAGCGGGGATCACACGCTATACGCCGTCCTTGAATGACAGATTCTCCCTTATAGTAGGTTCCGGTGCTCCCGAATGGGTTGCGTCTTCGACCTGCTATCAGATTTTTCCCGACAGATTCAATAATGCCGATAAGACAATCGGAGCCGAAGAGGGGGAGTACGAGTTCGACGGGGGCAGGGTGACGACACCCGAGTGGACGGATGAACCCAGGCCCTGGAATGAATCGAGGTGCTGTGACTTCTATAACGGGGACCTTAAGGGAATCGAGGAGAAGGCTGAGTATTTCAAGTCACTCTCGGTGAACCTTCTATATATCAACCCTGTATTCTCATCCCGCTCGGTCCATAGATACGACACAGTCGACTTCTTTGAGGTGGACCCGAAGCTCGGAGGAGACGAGGCCCTCGCACACATGGTGAAAACCATGCACGATAACGGCATCCGAGTCGTACTCGATATCTCGATAAACCACACGGGGCTTGACGGAGTGTGGCTCAGGAAGGCTCTCGAGGATCCGTCCTCAGCGGAGAGAGACTTCTTCTATTTCAATGAGGACGGCTCATTTGCCTGCTGGCAGGACGTGAAGACGCTTCCCCAGCTCAACTACTCATCACCTCTTCTGAGAGACCGTATGTACAGGGCTGCCGACTCGGTGATGAAGAAATATCTTCTTCCTCCCTTCAATATCGACGGGTGGAGACTCGATGTCGCACCTGAAGTCGGAAGAAGAGGGAAGGACCAGCTTACATACTCAGTATGGAGGGAGGTCGATGAGGAGTTGAGAAAAGTGAAGAGCAGCCTTTATCTTGTCGGCGAGGACTGGGACGACAGCGCCCTCTATCTCCAGGGTGATATGTGGAACGGAACCATGAATTACTATGGAGCAGGACGCCCCCTCAGAAGCTGGATGGGGGAGAGGGACAGGTTCCTCCTCCCCGGCGGTGGCTGTGCCCTCGAGAGCGAGAGAGAGTGGAACGGATATGAGCTGGCCGGGGCATTGAAGAGTGCAATCGACAGCGTTCCGATGCAGACTCCGTACATGCAGATGAATCTCATCGATTCACACGACACTCCTCGTCTCTACAACAATGAAAGTGTATTCGAGAGGGATATATACAAAGGAGTCATAACTGCTCTCTACTTCCTCCCCGGAATGCCCAATACCTACTACGGGGACGAGATCATGCTTAAAGGCAGGACTGATTCCATTGAAGGTGCCCGATACCCCATGGAGTGGAGGGAGGATTATATCGATAAGGATATGCTATCCTTCTATAAGGAACTGGGGAAAATAAGAGCCTCGGACCCTGCTTTGGGTTACTCCGCCACCGGGATAGTTCCCGTCGACGACGATGCCGCTGTAGTTGAAAGAATTATTGACGGAAGGGCATATATAGCCATGATCAACAAGGGGGAGAGCCGCACCGTTACTCTCGATATGACTCTCCTTCCCAAGAAGAAAGCCTCTCTGATTTCAGGAGAAGGGGAAGCTTCTATTAAGGATGGGTTCTTATCTATCAAGCTGGAGAGCAGGAAGTCTCTTGTGATTCTTCTTGAGAATTGAAGGATTATTGGGCACAATTATACAAAAGGAAAGGATACTATGAAGAAAATACTTACATTGTTCGTTTTGTCGCTCTTTACACTTTCTCTTTTTGCCGCATTCAGTGCAGAGGAGAGTGATTATATCTTCTACAGGGAGAATGATTACAACAAGGATTTCGATTACCTTACTGCTGCACTCAAGGAAAGTAAAAGCAATGAAGAGAAAGCCGAAATACTATGGCGTCTCAGCCGCACCAAGCTCACCCTTGTCGACGACGAGAAGGCTGCAGGTGCATCCGATGATGTCCTTCTTGCAGGCTACGGCGATTACGGTGCAAAGGACAGTCCGAAAGCCGGGGATACATCTTCTGCATTCTACTATGCCTACACATCTCTTTCACTCAAGAAGACTCCCAATGCCTATCACTGGCTGAGTTCGGCAGTCGGAAGATGCGGCCAGGTGCACGGCGCACTCAACAGTCTCGGGAAGGCCTCGGGAATGAAGAACCTTGAAGTGAGTGCACTCGAGGATTTCTCCTCATTCGCACTTGAAACCGACAGCTGGTATGTTTTATCAATACTCTATAAGTCCCTCCCGGGAGCTCCGATTAGCTTCGGCAACAACAACTATGCAATTTCCTATATGAGAAAGTGTATCGCCACAATGGACATGACGAACCGTACCAACGGTACGAACTACCTCGAGCTTGCAGAGCAGCTCTATGACAGAAACTGGAATGCAAACAAGAGACAGAAGGAGTTCTCATCTATGCTCAAGTCATACAACAAGGCCGTCGGCAAGAAGAGCGGAGCAACTGAAGTCAACAAATACTTTGAAGGATACTACGCTTCTCTCGGGCAGCCGTTCTATGTTGCAGCCAAGCTTGAGACAATAACCGACAGACAGGAGGCGGTATGCCTTCTCGAGTATGCCACTCTTCTCATCAAGTCACGCCTCCCGTATGCAGCAGGCGACCTCAACAGGGAGAAGATGGAGAATGAACTGGGTAACATCGAAGCCAAACTCAAAGAGTGGAAATAAACTTCCCTTATATGATACATGCCGGTTCTGCTGTCTGCAGTGCCGGTTTTCCGTGAAAAGATGAACATACACATCAGATGACGGGCAGGGGAAAACAGAGCCGGAAATTCCTGGATTATTCCGGCTTTGTCCATCCTTGATATATACTATCTCACATGCTCTTCGGGGTTATATCATCCATGGTCTTTGATAAAAGGTTCTTTTAAAAATATTCACTGGTGAAATAACTTTCGTCACCGTCAACACTTTTGTATCCGTCCCCGTCAGTCTTCAAACCGAATGCCGAAAGAAGAGAGATAAACAGGTTTCCTGTCCCTTCACCATATGTCCATCCGCATTCCTCAAGCTTCGAGGCAAAGGATTGAGGGATGAATACAGTGAAGGAATTGCTTGTCGAGTCAATGAAATATATCCGGTTTCTATTCCCGATGAGCCTCCTGTCGCTGAACTGCAGATTGTTGTTTTCGCTGTATACATATGCTTCCATCAGCTTCTTTCCCTTTCCTCCCGGAGCGTTTGTAATATTTGTAGAGACAATAGTGAAACAGCTTTCGTCTACTGTCTTCCCGTCGCCTTCTTCCGGTGCTCTGTATTCCAGACTGTCCAGATATGCTTCCAGTGTGCCATCTTTCAGCATGTGTTCAATCACATCTCTTTTACATTCCTTTATCTAACCTCCAGGAGGAGGGTTAACAGCTTGCAATGACATAAAAATACCGTATCGGCTCGTAGTCCTGATGCGGTCTGAATGTTTCTATAGATGGAGAAGAGGAGAGATTAGAGCTTATCCGACAGCTATACCCCCCCCGTACAATTTCTTAAGTAGTCAATATTTCCCTGATATTTCATACTCTCAGCCTATCATTGGAGCATATAATGACAAGCTTTATTTCCGGGGGTATAAGCGTTGTCCTGATATTTACATGGTGAGTTACGCTACCGGTGTGAGCAGGTAGAAAGGGAATCTCAGTCTATCTGCGTGGTCTTTCATTTTTCACAAGCACTGACGTTTTCAATCATTACAGATGGAGCTTGACTGTTTATTAAGAATAGAGCTTCTCGTACTCCCTGAATTCTCCCAGTGTCAT
>CAVJJV010000201.1:0-811 GCA_963650055.1 Comamonas kerstersii
CGTTGCAGCGGCGTCTGCAGCAAAGCCCTGATAGGGCTTGAGTTTCACCATGTCCATACCGACGGACTTGATGATTCTGTATCCTCCGATTGACGTGCCGAGTCCCATGACGACAGAGCAGAGAACCATAAGCCAGAGGGGAACTACAAAGGTCGTTACTGCGGCATTCCCGCCTGCAAATGCAGCCCCGAGGAGGAAGATCGCCATGAACTTCTGGCCGTCCTGTGCGCCGTGCATGAATGCCATTGCAGCACCTCCTGCAATCTGGGCATAACCGAAGAACCTGTCGCTCTTTACTCTATTCACATTCCTGCATAGAAGAACAGTCAGCTTAGACGCAAGAAACCCCAGCCCGAAGCCCAGAAGCGTCGAGAGTACAATGCCGTAGATGACCTTGACCCATTCCGAGCCGTTGATTCCGCTGAAACTGTTCTGGATGGCGACTGCGGCCCCCGATAGCCCCGCAATGAGGGCATGGCTTTCACTTGTCGGAATACCGAAATACCATGCAGCTGTCGCCCATATGACTATAGCCGCCATGGCCGCACATAATGCAATGAGGGAGATTCTTGCATCTCCCCCGAAATCAACCATATTGTAGATAGTCATTGCAACCGACGCATTGAGACTCGTCATGACAAGTACGCCGAGAAAATTGAAAACTGCAGCCATTATTATGGCCTTTCTGACGCCTATGGCCCTCGTGGACACACATGTGGCTATGGCATTCGGAGCATCCGTCCACCCGTTTACGAGAATGACACCCAGCGTCAATATACTCGAAACAAGGAGCATGGGATTGGACAACATC
>CAVJJV010000201.1:821-1834 GCA_963650055.1 Comamonas kerstersii
TTTCTGTCATCTTCCGATTAATAGTTTGTTAAGTTCCTTTTACCACTATTCCGGAGAGAATGGCAATATAAAGAGCATCTATGAAGTCATAAATTTTATTTATTCTTCTTTTTAGGATAAAGGAGTGTCTGTAGTGTTCAAAAGGTTCTGTATCTCAGGAGGAAAAACCTTCTATAATGTACCTGCATCTCCTCTCGACCGCCACCGCGGTAATTTCACTCCCGAGGCACATATCGAATCCGTGGGGAGCAAGAGGTATTTCACAGCATGATGTCTTAACGCCATGGGAAGAGAGGATGGAGGAGAGCATCACCCCCTCGTCATGAAGGGCGTCGACACAGCAAGTCTCCACGTAGATGGGAGGAAAGGAATGAAGAGAATCATAGTCGAAGATACTCCTGTATTTCACTTTCCCAAGATAACAGGACCACATCTTATCGTTGAGCTTCGAGTTCCATACGGGAGTGTCTGTGAATCTCTCCTTCGAGGGAGTGGAAAAAGGAGAGACAACAGGATAAATCAGAGAAAGGAATCCGGGGGTGTGAAGGCCATCATCGATGATTCTCATCGTCGTGGAGAGCGCTATCTCGCCGCCTGCGCTGTCACCCATGAATGCGGTTTTCACACCCTTGAAATCCCAAAGGAGATTTCTGTAGAGCGAAATGGAGTAGTCTACAGCCGCCGGATATCTCTTATCAGGGGAGAGTGGATAGTCAACCATGAGGACCCTCGTACGGCACTGTGTCACATACCGCTTCACCAGCTTGTAGTGGTATGGTGCCGCCTTATATACAAAGGCACCGCCGTGAAAATAGAGAATGACGGGAAGATTTCCTTCCTCCCCGGAAGGAGAGACAAGAAGATTACCTCTGTACTTTTCAACCTTTATCTCACCATCGCTCTTCAGCGTAAAGAGAGAGAGGAACCTGTTTGCAGGTGGGAATAGCCCTCTTCTGAAGGGAGTTCTAATGAGATAAAGCCTTCTGAGGCTTCTATCGAGTTCATATCTGTGT
>CAVJJV010000201.1:1844-10344 GCA_963650055.1 Comamonas kerstersii
TACCTCCTCGGAAGGCAGAAAAAGATTAAATATTTCAACAATCCCCCTGTAGCGGCAGTCGTAAACGGGGTTCTCAAGTCTCTCCAGTCCGAGATAGAGGAGAATGCCGTCATAGATCTCGTCTACCTCAACAGCAAGATAGGGCGTACTGTCTACAGACGCACCCTCTGCTTCCTTCTCTGCTATGCCGCCTCCGTTGTATACCCGGACCGCACCCTGATTTCCGGGCACTCGCTCGGAGACGGCTACTACTTCTACTTCCGTGATAAGGAGAAGGCCGACATAGAGAAAATAAAGGATGTCATGAAGGAAGCCGTCAATGACGATATGGTCATAGACATCGAGATGCTGAGCTCCCCCGAGGCATTGAAATATGTAAAGGAGAAGGGTCTTGTAGAGACCGAGATGCTCCTTGCTTCCCGCAATGACGGGGCATATATCTTCAACCGTCTCGGAGGGTGCTACTCAGTCAACTACGAGCCCCTCATCCCGTCACTCTCCCTCCTTTCGGTGTGGGACCTGATGGAATACGGAGAGGGAATGCTCTTGAGATATCCCCAGTCGAGGCAGATGGAGAAGATGATGGAGTTCAGGGACAATCCACTTCTCTTCAATGTCTTCGAGGAGACAAGGGCAAAGGCAAGGGTTCTCGATGTCGACAGTCTCGGGTCCCTGAACCTCAAGGAGGCCACAGGCAAGATACGGGAGGTGATTGTACTCTCCGAGACACTCCAGCGGAGGTCTTTCTACTATGCAGCGGAGAATATCAGAAAGAGAGGCAGCGTCAAGGTGGTCTTCATATCGGGTCCTGCATGCTCGGGAAAGAAATCGTGCGGACTCAGGCTCTGCGCAGAGCTCAAGATCCAGGGTTACTCCCCCGTCATGCTGAGTCTCGACGACTACCGTGTCACCGACGGGAACGGAGTCTCGCATGTAGACACATCACTTCTCAGAACAGAGGTCAAAGCTCTCCTGGAGGGCAAAGAAGTAGCCCTCTCCCGCAGCGACAGAGACAAGAAGAGAATCTTCAGAACACTCTCTGCAAAGATGGATGAGAATACAATTCTCGTCATAGAGGGTGTCCAGACACTCAACGAGCACCTCATTCCCGGTCTTGACGAGAGCACCATCTACCGTATCTTCGTCTCTGCATTGACGCAGCTCAATCTCGACACATACTCCAGCATCTCGACAAGAGACAACAGACTTCTGAGAAGAATCGTCAAGGAATGCCGTACAAGGGACGTCAAGCCCGCCCGGATAATCAATGAATGGGAGGAGATAGAAGAAGAGGAGAAGAGTCTTCTCTTCCCCTACCAGAACAACGCCGACATGATGATAAACAGCGCCCTCGAGTACGAACTGGGTGTCCTCTACTCCTATGCCATGCCGCTTCTCAGGTCCGTGCGCCTTGAAGAGGGTACGGCATATACGACGGCACGGAGACTCATGGCCTTCTTAGAACTCGTGAACCCGATTTCCCCCGAACTTGTTCCATCGGATTCCGTACTCCGCGAATTCATAGGAGGATCAGCCTTCCTACTCGCGTAGGCCGGTCCTGTCCTCTATAACCCCGGTCTCGAGAAGGATATCGGGGTTTTTTTCTATCATCCTCATCAGCCTCAATGATGCTCCCGAGGGACTGTTTACCCCGCTCTCCCAGGCTTCCACCGTCTTACTCGAAACATTGAATACCGATGCAAAGAGAGCAACCGAGAGATGCATCTTGAGCCTCATCGCTCTGATCTGGTCCTTTGTCATCTCCACCGGCGCCACAATGCTGATATATTTGTTGCTTTTAGCAATGACGCCCTTCTTCTTCGGGAAAAGGGCATCCTTGATTGTATCGTTGTAATAACTGCTCAATTCGACTTCCCCAGTATATGCATAGATTCCTCAATCTGAGCCTTGAGCTTCGATATACACTTGCCGCAGCCTGTTCCTGCACCGGTAAGACGCTGCAGGTCATCAAGGTTCTTCACCTTGTCATCTCTTACGAGGTCCTCAATCATCTGGTCGGTTACACCCTTGCATTCACAGATGATGGTTGCAGCACTCTTCTTATAGGGATTCGGTAGATTATGCGTCTCGAGATAGTTGTCGATGGCGGCTCTGAGGGCCTTGTCACCGAGAACCGAGCAGTGGAACTTATGCTCCGGAAGTCCTCCGAGCTTGTCCATGATGGCCTTCGGTGTCAGTTTATATGCTTCGTCGAGAGTCATTCCGACAGCCATCTCGCTCATCATGGATGTGGATGCGATTGCACTTGCACAGCCGTATGTAAGCCACCTGAGGTCGCTGATTCTACCGTCCTTGACCTTGATGCCGACTCTCATCTGGTCGCCGCAGGCAAGAGAGCCTACCTCCCCCACCCCTTCGGCCTCGAAGTCGTCATCCTCCTTCCAGAGGTTTCTGGGATTCATGAAATGATCCTTGACTATATCTGTATAAACCCATTGGGACATGAAATTACCTGCCATTTTCCTACTTCCTTGTACTCATTTCTCTTATTTTCTTTATTATGCCGGGCAGCTTCGAAAGTGTGTACTCGACATCCTCTTCGGTATTATAGCGCCCGAAGGAGAAACGTATCGAGCCGTGTGCAAGCTCCACATCAAGCCCCGCGGCGAGAAGCACGTAGCTGGGCTCGAGAGAACCCGAGGCGCATGCACTTCCTGTAGATACCTCTATTCCCTCCATATCGAGATAGAGAAGAATGGATTCGCCCTCTGCAGACGGGAACGAAACGTTGAGAGTACCCGGAAGGCACTTCCCGGGGTCGTTCGTGCCGTTGACGACAACGTTCGGGACCTTCTCCTCGATTCCTTTTCTCAGCATCTCCCTGAGGTGCCAGAGTCTCTCGTGCTCCTCATCGAGATTGAGTCTTGCAAGCTCTGCAGCCTTCCCGAGGCCTATGATGCTCTGATTGTTGTATGTCCCCGCCCTGAGCCCCTTCTCCTGGTGGCCGCCGTGGACGAACGGAGTAAAAGGCGCTCCCTTTCTTGCATAGAGCACACCGATTCCCTTAGGACCGTAGAACTTATGTCCCGAAAGAGAAAGATAGTCCGCACCTATCTCCCTTACATCGACCTTGATCTTTCCGATGGCCTGGGTTGCATCGGTATGGAAGAAGGCACCGCCTTCATGTGCAATCGAGGCAGCTTCCTTCACAGGCTGGATGACACCGCTTTCGTTGTTACCCGTCATGACGGAGACAAGAGCCACATCATCCCCCATCATCTTCTTAAGGGCTCCAAGATCAAGCTCCCCTGTGTGATCGACAGGGATGAATTCAACCCTGTACCCCTTACCGATCAGGTACTTTGCAGTCTCAATCGAGGCAGGATGTTCGACAGTCGACAGGAGAATCCTGTTTCTGCTGCTGCCGTCATCTATCACATCCCTGAAGATGTTGAAGACTGTGTTGTTTGACTCTGAGGCACCGGAGTTGAAATAAATCTCTCCGGGATCCGAATTTATCAACGCTGCAACCTCACCCCTGGCCCATGTTATGGCACTCATGGAATCTCTTCCGAGAGTATGCATGCTTGAGGCATTGCCGTAGAGGTCCCCGTTCTCGGCCATTATGGCCTTGACTTCCTCCGCCATCTGAGTCGTAGCATTGTTATCAAGATAGACAATTCTACCCATATATGTATTCCTTCTGCCCTTAAGGTAATTATTTGAAGTATCCTCCGTCAAGGTTAAACGGAACAAACTCCACCCGGGCAGGAAGAATTATACATGAAATGAGTCTCCTATGAAATAGGATATCATAATTCAAGAAGGGATGTTCTCTCCCTGTCTGATGAGGGATTGACTTTGATGACTGTGGCAGTTGCATACCCCCGGGAGGAAAGTGTACGGTCACCCTCGTATTCCTCTCCCTCATTTTCCCTGAACTCAACCGAGAAGCCCGACCCTGTAAGGATGAGGATATCGCCGGAACCAGACGACGAGTAATCGTCGTAGTAGCTCATGCACCCGAGTCCCGCCTTCCTCACCTCTCCGTTCCAGTGGGGAGGAAAATTGAGATTCAGAAAGGAATCGGCACCGATAAGAAGAGAGACGAAGCTCTCCAGCCTCTTTTCAAGATAAAGCGATGGGGAGACAAAATCATACTCCCCGTATTCATTCTTCTCTGCCGATACTGCAATCGACGGGATGGAGTACATCGCCCCCTGTCTGGCAGCCCCGCATGTTCCGGAGTAGATGGTATCACTCGAGAGATTATAGCCGTGGTTTATACCGCTGATTATCACATCGGGTGTGAAAGGGAGAATCCCGGCTCTCACAGGATAAATTACGCAGTCGGCAGGAGTGCCCTCTAAAGAGTAATGATACCCGTCATACCTGTAGCATGTCATACTCCCGTGAACTGTCATTGCGTGGCTCTTCGCACTCTGCTGGGTGTGGGGAGCCGAGACACAGACATCGTGTCCCTTCTCTCTCAATATCCTCTCGAGGGTCAATATACCCTCAGCCGTGTAACCGTCATCATTAACAAGTAGAATGTGCATCTTATTCCAGTCCGACTATTGATGTGGAAGAGGATGGGACAAAGGCTGTCTTCTTCGGATGGAATCCGAATATCCTCTCATACTCCTCCAGCCTCTGATTATTCGGGAACTCCTCGTTTTCGTCAACAACACAGAGAAAGGAGCCGGCGGTTCCAACGTCGATTGATGCCATCCCTATGACCGCCTTCGATTCCCTGCAGCGGCGGAAAATCCAGTCGAGTTCCGGGCTTGTGAGTTCGGCGTTCACAATCAGCGAGCGCTGGGCCAGAGAGAGGATGCGGCCGAAGCTTCTGCCGTCGCCGGAAGCTATCTCCTCGAAAGCCTCTCTTGCATACTCTGATGCGGCACTGAGATATAAGAGGGCGCGTCTCTCCCTGTCCTGAAGCTTTGAAGTATAGTATCTGATATCCTTCTCGCCGAGTTTTCTGAATTCCGTATCCGGAGGAACACGGCTCATCAAACTCTTTATGATATCTGGAATCATAAGCTTGAATTCCTCGTACTCCGGAGTCAATACGGAATAAGGGATATCGGAATCGAAGAGACAGCTCACTACTGAAGAGAGAGAATAGACTGTCTTCCTGATTTCATGTTTCTTCTCATCACAGAGATAGACCATATTCTCCTCACCGTACACAAGAAGCCACAGGTCTCTGTAGCGTGCACTGTTTGCAGGAGAGAAGGAGGCGGCGGATAGGGCGATGGAGAAGAGTGTCTCCTTATCGAAATTCAACTTCAGGATTTCATTGAGAGCATAGAGTGTTCCGACAAAAAGCTGGGAGGAAAGCGAAGAGCTTGTTCCGCCCGACCCCCTGCCACTTAAGAGAATATTGAAGCCCCCGCATTTAATCTTCAGCTTTCCCAGTTCATAGAAGACGGCCTTGACTGCATTGGCCCACTTGTCCTCCCTGCGGTACTTTATCGTCGATGATGTGAATTTCTTTCTGTCCTGACGGGCGGAGTTGACGATTCTGACAACGTTGTCGTCACGCCTCGAGAATGTCAATGTAATTCCGGAGGGGGTATTGCATGAGAGACTCCAGCCTTTGACATACTCCGAAAATGTTCCTATCAAAGTCGTAGCCTGGGGAACCGATATCATGATATCGGGTAAAGTCTCGAATTCTTTCTTATGGGCTAAAGCCGCCTCTTTCAAAACGCCCTCTCCTTTTTGTCAATTATCTATCCTGAGAAACGAAAAGGCAAATAATTTCTTACAGACTTCTCTTATGCTCAATTCCCCACCCGAGAGAGCGTTCTCTGTACAACAGGACTCCGAAAAGCGGAAGTGCGGATGCAGGCGTAAAAAAACCGCAGATTTCTCCGCGGCTTCTATCAAAATGAAATACTTCAGTTGGATGTTCTTCCGTATCTCTTGTTGAATCTCTCGACTCTTCCTGTTGTGTCGACAAGCTTCTGTGTGCCTGTGAAGAACGGGTGGCAAGCTGAACAGATTTCAACTGTCAGATTCTTTGCTGTTGTCTTTGTCTTGATTACGTTACCGCATGAGCAGCGGATTTCCTTAAGCTCGTAGTTCGGGTGGATTCCCTTTTTCATTTTATTTTCTCCTTATATCTTTTGTCTGCTTTCACAGACAAGGAATTTCATCTCACCTAAACCCTCGATGGTGTATTCATCAGGTTCAGGAACTCCCTATTGTTGTTCGTTTTGGCCATTTTGTCAATGATATCGACCGACATGTCAATATCATCAAGATTGCCGAAGGAGGACCTGAGAAGGAAGACTCTTGCAAGTGTCGTCTCATCAAGAAGTAGATCGTCTCTTCTCGTTCCGCTCTTCTTTATGTTGATTGCCGGGAACTTACGGTTGTCGGCCATCTTTCTGTCAAGGACGATTTCATTGTTGCCGGTGCCCTTAAACTCTTCAAAGATGACTTCATCCATTCTGCTTCCGGTCTCGATAAGGGCCGTGGAGATGATTGTGAGGCTCCCGCCGTTCTCGATGTTTCTTGCAGCACCGAAGAATCTCTTGGGCTTGTGGAGGGCATTTGAATCGACACCGCCGGAGAGAATCTTTCCGGATGCCGGTACGGTCTGGTTGTATGCACGGGCCAGTCTCGTGATGGAGTCGAGAAGAATCACGACATCCTTCTTGTACTCTACAAGCCTCTTGGCCTTCTCTATGACCATCTCCGCAACCTGTACATGATGTGTCGCCTGCTCGTCGAATGTCGAAGCAACAACTTCAGCATTGACGTTCCTTCTCATATCGGTAACCTCTTCAGGTCTTTCGTCAACAAGGAGAACCATGAGTATGACCTCGGGGTGGTTGTGTATGATGGAATTCGCAATCTTCTGCATGAGGACCGTCTTACCTGTGCGGGGAGGTGCAACGATCAGAGAACGCTGTCCCTTTCCGATAGGACAGAAGAGGTCGACGACTCTTGTCGAAAGATCGGATTTCTTACCCTCCTGGACAATCTCAAGGTTGAGACACTCGTCGGGAAAGAGTGGAGTGAGGGAATCAAACGGAGCACGGATCTTTGCAGTCTTCGGGTCTTCACCGTTGACCTTGAGAACTCTGACAACAGATGAATACTTCTCGTTATCCCTCGGAGCACGGATCTGGGCAAGAACGGTGTCGCCTGTCTTGAGACCGACACTCTTGATGACTGATGAGGCTACATAGACGTCATCAGATCCCGGGAGGTAGTTGTTGACTGCATATCTTATATAACCGTAGCCGCCTTCGTTGAGGGTCTCAAGGACGCCCTCGACCATCGTTGCACCGCCGAGAGACGAGTGATGGCGGAGAATCCTGATGATAAGTTCCTGCTTCTTGCAGTCGAGGATTGCATCCTCCGTCATTCCGCATTCCTGGGCTCTGTTTCTTATAGCTTCGAGAGGAAGCGCTGTCAGAACAGAGACAAAGAGCTGTGGAGCATCAGGGTGCTCGTCAAGATTGACCTCCGGCGGGATATCTTCCTGCGGCTTTCTCTCTTTCTTGTTCTTGGACTTGTCCTTTCTTGAAAACTTATCTTTTCTCTGCAAAGGGCCGGGTGCATCCTGAGTTTCCTTCTCCTCTGTCGTCTCAGCACTCTCCCCCACAGTCTTTTCTTCTGCGCCCGGTTCAGCCTTAGTTTCCAATGCTGTCTCTCCGGAAACCTCCCCAGCCTCCTGTACGGGCTCGGAAGTCTTCTCCTCAACCGGAAGCTCTACCTTCTCTTCAACAGGAAGTTCCTTATTCTCTTCTGCCGGAAGCTCTTTCTTCTCCTCTGTATCGGCAGCCTTCTTCTTTCTCGGATGCCTGGCCTGTGCTGTATGTGATTTCCCCGTATGCAACTTTGTCTCCGGAGTCTTCACAGCTTCCTCTGCTTCTTTTTCCAAAGAAGGAGCCGGTGTATCATCCTGAGGCTCTACCTCTGTCTTCTTCCTGATTGAAATCTTCCTCTTTACTGGAACTTTAACTGTTATTTTCTTCTTCTCTTCTGCTTTAGGCATTTCCTCTGCCTTGATTTCTTCATTGATGTCTGAGGACATTCAAACCTCTATAAATATTAAGTCTGATATTGTTTAAATTATTAAATGAAATACTATGATTGATCAGCCCAACTCAGGCTTCACCTCTGTATGATGGAATTTTAAACATCTAATTCGATTATTGTCAACAAGTTGTCAAAACATCAAGAATTCCACATTCTCACAATGCAGGCAGAGACTCTGAAAGAAAAAAGGAAAATCAAGGTTTTCTGCCTAGAATCTTCGCTATCATCCGGAAGATAAAGGCAGCCGCCTGCTCATTCATTTCTGAGCTCACTGTCACAATCTGAATGAAAGAATATTAGGCCCCTCCCTGCGTTTTCCCTTCATGACACTCCGGTAGTCACTCTGTACTAACCCCGCAGAGACGTAATCGCCCCCTCAGAGCTCCTCTTCCTTCCATTCCATTATATTCTTCTTTTCTGTCGAGAAGTTGATTCCTATGAGGTGTATTCTCTTACCCCTGTCAAGGTATGCCTC
>CAVJJV010000202.1:0-7824 GCA_963650055.1 Comamonas kerstersii
TAAAGAGTAAGCAACTGAATTAACTAGGGGTTGCAACTACATGAAGAACATGGGCTATACGTGTGTGCAGTATGCTGACTTGTCGACTTTCTTCTAAGTGTATATGAAATCGTGACTGTATCTCCGGATTCCGTTTTCTCTTCACCTGAAATAATTATGCTGCATCCGCCGGCCGAGTTGTCTTCGGAAGTTTTATATGTTTCTTTATAGGTATCGGCATTATCTTTACTCTTAAAGATAATCTTTGTCCTCAAAGAAGAATTCTCCGTATCATCACAAATCCACTCATAAGTGTATCTCTGAGATTCTCCTACCATCATCTTATCTGACTGCCTCACGGCACTTTCCATCACGACATTTCCCTCATTATCCATTGAGAAGCAGAGATAATATGTACCATAAGTTCCCGTGATGGCATCACTCACCCAGTATCCCTCTACGGAGTCGTAGCCTTCCTCCTGTTGTATATCAGCCCCGCATGCACTACAGTGTCCCGTCTTCCCGGATTTCGAGAGGAAAGATATTTTGTTCCAGGTGAGTTTATCTGCCGGATGATTCTCTGGATTCTTTGCACCTGTCTTCTCTTCAATTTTGCCGCAGTCACTGCAGGTACGGGTCTCCACCGCTTCCGTAGTACATGTTCCTGCAGTCTTCAGTGTCCATTCACTCCATGTATGGTCCTTTTTTTCATACTTGCAGAATTTACATGTGCCGTTCTCGAAAACATGAGACTCATTATTCTTATCATAGAAAGAATCATGGAAGCTGTCACAGGAAGTAACTTTTCTGTGATTATCTTTATCGACAGATTCGTACTTATACGTGTGCTTTGTATGCGGCTCTTCTGTCTTTCTTGCTGCAGTAACAGTCATATTGTATTTACTTCCGTTCCTTGTTGTCTCCCCTGTTAATGTTACCTCACCTCTCTCAACTTCTTTAATGGTATACACTTCCGAATAATTATCATGGTAAATCAACTTGATTGCCGTTCTTGTTCCGGAGGAATCGGTTGTCCATTCATATGTGCAGTCATAATGATGATCTACCGTAGGTTTACCATTTTTCACGACAACACTGTCCATCGAGATTTTTCCGTTATTGTCCAGTGAGACATAGTATGTGGCCTCTTCCTCATTTACTGAAACCGGGCTGGTTATCCAGTACCCCGCAGCTGAGGCATAGTCTTCAGTACCGGTTATGCCGGTATAATTACTGCATGCACTGCAGTATTCTTTCTGTGTTGTTTTCTTAAGGAAGGATGCTGCATCATCTGATTTCCAGGAGAGTTTATCAGAGGGGTGATTACTTGGATTCATGTCTCTGTCAACATTCTCTGTTGCCTTACAGACAGTGCATGTATGAGTCTTACTTTCCTTCTCAGTGCATGTCCCGGAAGTCTTCACTGTCCACTCACCCCAGGTATGGCCCTTGACCTTCTCTGTTACCGTGACATCGTATTCTTTATTGCATACCGAGCAGATTTTATACTTCTTTCCATTCTCCGTGCATGTTGCCTCTGTTGTCTGCTCTTCGCCGCCAGTGTGTTCTCCTGTTGCGGGTACTACCTTAGTTTCTTTGTAACTGCATCCTTCTCTTGTGCATGAGAATGTCTCTTCACCTTCGTTTCCACAGTCGGCTTTCTTTGTTACCGTTCCTTCTTCACTCAATAAGTGGCCGAGCGCCTTGATGGCCCGGGTCTCGTCGTCCTCTTCTCCGCACACTGTACACTTTCTTACTGCCGTGCCGTCTTCAGTACAGGTCGCCGCCTTCGATACTGTCCACTCACCCCATGAGTGTTCATGTTTCATTTCCGGATCACATGAAGCAAGAAGAAGGAGTGCCAGTAAGAATGATATAATTGTTTTCTTCATAATCTTTCCCCGTCCTGTAATTCATTGTTCTGAATAAATTCTCCCCCCCCCCTCAGACCGTTCCGGCAAGGGAAAATTTGTTGTAATGAATGGATTTAGACGGGAGAAAGAGGATTCTAATCGAGAGAGTAGATTTCTATTGCATCTACAAAGCCGAGTTTCTGCAGTGAAGTGATGATTTCCGTTGATTCCTTCGAAGTAATCGAGATGATTGAAGCCGAGAGGATAACCGAGCCGTCCTCTTCTCTTCTCTGTATCGTGATGTTCTTGAGAATGAGACCATCTTTCTCGATTTTCTCCTTAGCCTCTTCAAGGGAGAGATTGTTCCTTGTGAGGTTGATTTCAATCGATCCGTTGTTGCTGTTGAAGGCCTTGTGCTCCCCTCTATGGACGATGAGCTGGATAAGAATGATCAATGCCGTACATGATATACCAAGGACATAGAGCCCCGCACCTATCGTGAGCCCTATACCTACAGTCGCCCAGAGCCCGGCAGCTGTCGTGACGCCTACTATGTTGTCCTTCTTCACGAATATGACACCGGCACCCAGAAATCCTATCGCCTGGACGACACCAGCTGCGACACGCGATGCATCAACCTGCACCGACTGCAGATAGACTACATCCATGAATGCATATTTCGAAATAACCATCATGAGTGAGGATGCGAGAGCGACAAGCATGTGCGTTCTCAGCCCCGCACTCTTGAGTCTCCTCTCCCTCTCCCATCCGATGAACATACCGCAGACGGAGGAAAGAAGCACCCTGAGAACGAATTCTATCTGGAGTGTCTCCGTGACAACAAACTCAGCCATATATCAACCAACCTTATTTGAGTCTACATTCTTATATTTCCCGAATATCATAGTCAAGGAAAAAAGACAAAATTACTCGAAGAGACCACCGAGGGCGACCAATGCTGCTCCCAGTACAATCCATAGGAGTGCCTTCTTCCTGTTCTCCATTCTTATTATATCGCCCAGGAGCTCCCAGAAGAGGATGTAGAGAACCATACCGAGGGCTATGGATGTGAGGATATCGACAAGAGCCGAGGAGACAAAACTCTCGAGAAGCATCATCAAGACTCCCCCCAGGAGCGTCGAGAAACTCGAGATGGAGAAGATGAGAGCTCTCTTTCCCCCGGCCTCTCCGTGTGTTGTTGAATATATGAGCATCCCCATCGGGATGTTGTGGAGGGCCACACCCAGGGCAAGGAGGATTCCCGATTTGAGCGAGGTGGATGAGAGAGAGTAGACACTCATCCCCTCGACTGTGTTGTGTATGGCGATTGCAAGAGCTGCCATGATTCCTATGTGGACGAGGTTTCCCTCCCGGCTCGTCTCGGTCCCCTCATGCTCGGGAACAAAACGGTCGAGGGACAGAAGAATCAGGAAGCCCAAGGCAGTGAAGAGAAGAGCCTTCCACCAGGCAATCTCCCCCTCTCCTATTTCCTCGATCATCTCCGGGAGAATATCGAAGGCGACGACGGAGAGCATCGCACCGAAGCTTAGTGCAACGCTTATTTCCTCTATTCTGTCATCATCCCTTGTAACGGCACCCAGTGCTATTCCAAGGAAGAAGACCACACTTAAAGCTGAAGTCACAATCAGCGGCATATCATTTATTCTCCTCGATTGAACAGGCGGGACATATCCCGGTGAATACAGTGGAAAGACACCCCTTGAACCCGAGTCTCGACTCGAGAATCTCCTCTATCAGGTTACTTGTCTCCTCGTCTATATGAACCGTCCTCCCGCATACCGTGCACCTTATGTGCATATGACGCGGGCAGGCGTTGCGGTCCGACAACTGATAAAGCTCTGCCCTCTTCACCCCGAATCCCACACTCCTGATCAAGCCGTCCTTCTCAAGAGAGTCGACGATACGGTAGACGGAGCTTTTCGGGATATCATCAAGAGAGGAGATGATGTCGCCGAGGGTGAACGATGAGGATGGGTTGGCGTTGAAAAGAGCCAGAACCTCCTTCTTTGAGTGTGTCGAATACTGCATGAAAGTGAGAATAGTTCTCATTTTATCAAGTGTCAATAATCTCTACACAAAAACAACACCTTCAGCTGTTGGAAAAAAGATAATTGAGGGTTATCTTTATGCCATGAATAATTATCACGGTAGATTTTCAGGGCGTTACGGAGCCGACGAACTCTCGGCTGCACTCATTGTAACGGGTATCCTCATGCTCCTCGCCTATCCGATATTCACCACTGTCTATCTCGAGTGGCTCTTCATAGCCCTCGGGTCGGCAATGATTATCTGGGCTGTAGTGCGCTCTCTTTCAACAAATATAGCAAAGAGACGCTATGAGAACGACGCCTTCGTCTCATTCTTCCACAGTCAGAGCAGTGCGGAGAAAAAGAGGCGGAGGGAAGAAGAGAAGGCGAAGAGGGCGAAAAGAAAGGAAGAGGAGAAGGTCTATGCCTACTTCAGGTGCCCGAAGTGCCGCAAGGAGCTCCGTGTCCCCCGCGGGAAGGGAAAGATCAGAATCAAATGCCCAAACTGCTCTGAGCAGTTCATCAGGAAGACCTGATCATGTTCGGCTATATAGTACTCTCCGCCAAAGCGGATAGGGAAGACAAGAAGACATACAGGGAATGCTACTGCGGCCTCTGCCACATTCTCAAGGAAAAGTACGGCAGGACGGGGATGCTCTCTCTCTCGTACGACATGACATTTTTCTCGCTGCTGCTTTCGGATCTCGAGGGGGATGAGAGAACTGAGGGTGAGGAGCGCTGCCCGGTGCACCCCCTATCGAAGCACAGGTTCTTCACAACCCGGAGCATGGATTACACTTCAGACATGCAGATTCTCCTTTCCTACTACTCGCTCCTCGACTCGATTCACGACGAGAACAGGGGAAGAAAGAGAGCTGAAAGCGCCGGGAAATTCATTCCCTCAATAGAGGAGAAATATCCCCGTCAGGTTAAAGCCGTGAAGGAGAACCTTGCCGTGATTTCTTCATACGAGAAGGAGAAGAGGAAGGATCCTTCAGCCCTGTCACTTGCATTCGGCAATCTCCTGGGGGAGATCTTCGTCTATGACGAAAAGAGCTTCTTCAAGGATGACCTCTTCCTCCTCGGGTGCAGCCTGGGAAAGTTCATTTACCTCCTCGACGCATGGGACGACAGGGAGAAGGACAGAAAGAAGGGGCTCTACAACCCATATGATGAGGGCATCACACAGGATAAAGTCAACGACATGCTTCTCGACGCCGCATCCGGCGCAGCTGAAAGCTACCGGCGCCTTCCCCTTGATGAATATACCTCTATAATGGATAACATTCTCTACAGCGGTATGTGGACGAAATTCAAATATAACGGAAAAGAGAGCAGACATTGATGAATGATCCATATTCAATACTAGGCCTGACAAGTTCTGCAAGCGAAGAAGATGTCAAGAAGGCATATAAACAGCTTGCAAAGAAATACCACCCGGATGTGACGGGAAACGACCCTGCGGCCGCAAAGAAGATGCAGGAGATCAATGCCGCCTACGATGCGATAATGAACCACAAGGATTCGGGGCAATATCAGAATGGCTACTCGGACTTCACAGGCTACGGAAGAGAAAGCACAGAGGGAGAGAGCAACGAGATGAAGGCCGCAGCTTCATATATAAATGCCAGGCGCTTCAGAGAGGCCCTCCACGTCCTCTCGACCGTGAAGGCGGCTGACCGCAGCGGAAAGTGGTACTACTACTCAAGCGTCGCCAAAGCCTACTCGGGCGACACATCCGGCGCATATAACGATATATCTCAGGCGATAAGACTCGAGCCCGGGAATTACCAGTACAAGGCATTTCTCGATAAACTCAGGTATGGAAAGACATCATACACGGAGAGACGTTTCTCCTACCCGCAGTCGGATTCATTCCTCTCATGCTGCCTACCGATAATCCTTATAAATCTCTTCTGTCCGGGTTACTTCTGTATCTGCTGAAACATCACCCTGAGAGCATCCTGCTGGGGTCTCAGAAGCCTTGATATATACTGGACGGACTCATCGAGTTTCACCGGGATGTTCGAGAGGAGTATATCCTCGTATAGTGTGATGATTCCGCTTATGGCGTAGTCGAGGACTATGATAAGCATGGTCTTCGTCTCCTGGGAGATATCTCCCGGAATATCGGAAAGGACCTTTCTGATGGCTGCATGCCTTGCATCGTTGAGGACATCATAGAATCTCTCGGCCTGGAGAAGTTTTGCATAATATTCAGGGTCCTGCTTCAGAAAGAGTGTAACAGGCGTAAGGAAGGTCTCGGGTGCTACAATGACCTTCGAGATGTCGATACCCGTGAAGACAGAGGCAAGCTCGTCGACAACCCCCGTCGAAATGCTCTTCAGAACCTCATCGGTATTCGAGTAGTGGGCGTAGAACGTCCCCCTGTTTATATCGGCCCTGCGGACGATATCTGTAATGCTGATCTTCTCGAACGGCTTTTCTATCATGAGTGAGAGAAGCGCATCCTTGATCATCGCCTTGCTTCTGATTGAAGAGCGGTATTCCGCCTTCTTTCTCTTAACTTCTTCCATGTATACTGCCTCCCGATATTCAAAATCATACAAACGTACATTATTAATTTAACGTTCATTTTCTTCCGGGGCAAGAGCAGGACCCGCCTTTTTAGGATTTATTTTTCCCTTTGAGAGATACGGCATACTCCACTGCGTTTTTGATTCCGTCTTCATCTATTGATGTGGTAACCCAGTCTGCAATCTTCTTTATCTCCTCTGAGGCATTCCCCATTGCTATCCCGAGGCCGGCGTACTCAATCATCTCCCTGTCGTTTTCGCCGTCCCCGACAGCCACAACAGAGTCATGGCTCTCACCAAGAGCCTCCATCATTCTTCTGATTCCCTCCGCCTTGCTTATCCCTTTCATCCCGACTTCCACCATGTCAGAGGGGGGAAGGGATGCCGAGTTACCGACGACTTCAAACCTCTTCGAGAGTTCGTAGGCCTTCTCTATCCTGTGCTCTTTTGAAATGAAGAGGAACTTCCTCACTTGGGGAAGAGAAGAAGGAAGTTCGTCATACACCATGAGATTGGGTACGGAGAAGCTGCACCCCTGAGAGCGCTCGACACTCTCTATGAAATAATCCCTGCACTCTCTTCTCATGAATGTACCTTCATCCGTCTGGATCATGGACATGAAGCCGTTCTCCTCCCCGTATTTTCTCAGAAAGTCGATATCTTTCCCTGAAAAGGAGGCATCGAATACCGTCTTTCCGCGGTAGACGACCTTCGCCCCGTTGGAAAATATGCCTCCGTCGAAGTGAATCACCCCAAGCCTCGGGTCGACTTCGGCCTCCGACCGCCCGGATGCTATATAGAAGCGGTGCCCCTGCTCTTCTGCCTCTCTCACCGCGCGGACTGCACTCTGGGGCACATCCCTCCCGAATGGAAGGAGTGTCCCGTCTATATCACAGAAGAAATTCAATTTCATGAGGTTATGATAGCTGCAGAGCCTCTTTCTGTGAACAGGTTAGTTTTATTTAACTTTTCTCTCTCTTTCTATTGACGAAGGAAAGATAGTCATCTATATTTTCGTTAGTTAAGACAAACTAACTAAAGGAATGGATATATGATACCGCTTTTTCTAGCAAAACCGGAGGAAGAAAACACAATCAGGAAAGTATCGGGCAGCCCGGAAGTAAAGAGGCACCTGGAGGACATGGGTTTCTCCGTGGGTTCCGATGTCATGGTAATCTCCACAAACAGCGGCAACGTCATCGTGAAGGTCAAGGAATCGAGGGTAGCCATCAGTGAAGAGATGGCAATGAAGATATATGTGCAATAAGGAAAATAAAAATATGAAAACACTCAAGGAAGTAAATGTTGGCGAAAAGGCAACAGTGAAGAAGCTCAACGGTGAAGGCGCCGTCAAGAGAAGGATCATGGACATGGGACTTACAAAGGGCACCGAGGTCTATGTACGCA
>CAVJJV010000203.1:0-5866 GCA_963650055.1 Comamonas kerstersii
ATGGTCGACGAAAAAATAGGCCCGGGAGAGAAAAAGAGGGCGTATGTAAGATTATTCAGTGAGTATTGCGGCCTCAGGGATGGTACGGCACTCAGAAGCTATATAGACGCTGTTGTCATCGCTCTTCATGCCCTCGGTCTTTCCTCAGGCGATACTGTTGCCGTCTCAGTCTTTACACCGCTTGTATACCTCGAGGCATTCAAGAGACTCTCCCTCAACGCCTTTCTTGTCGATGTAGACGATGAGATGATGATTGACAGGGATATAGTCAGGGATAACCTCGAAAAGGAGAATATAAAGGCCGTTGTCCTCTTTCTTCCTCTTGGAAATATTCCCTCCGACGGCGAAAGGTACAGAGAGCTCGGGATTCCCATTCTTGAAGACATAACACAGTCTGTCGGCTCCATTCTTGACGGGGTTAGACCCGGGAGGACGGGAAACATCGTAATAGCAAGCACGGAGGAGGACTCTCTTGTGTCCACTGCAGGCGGAGCCGTCCTTCTTACGGAAAGCGAGGAACTCGTAGAGACTATGAAGAAGGATTTAAATCCTTATATAGAGCTTCCTGATCTCAATGCTTCTCTCGGCATCGTCCAGCTCGGTAAGCTCTCCTCTATTGTCGAGAGGCGTAATGCCATCTACAGGATATATCTTGATGAAGCGAGGCGGAGAAACAGAGTTAAGGTCTTCGGCATGCCTGATATAGATTTCAGGACAAACGGATACGGGTTTTCGTGTGTCTCACAGGACAGGCCCGAGGATGTGGTGGAGACGGCGAAAAAATATCAGGTGACTGTCCGCAAGACATTCTCCCGGACAGTTGGAAGCAGATACCAGGACAGGTATGACAGATTCCCGAAAGCATTTCCGTACCTTACACGTGCCGTCAGTTTTCCGCTCTATCCGTTTTTATCGAATGCAGAGATACAGACTATACAGAAAGTCATAGGAATATTGAGGTAGAGATGGGAAAGACAATAAAGAAGGCTCTTATAATCACACCGGCAATCAAAGTCGAGAGCAGGAGTATTTCCTTTGAGATCGAGGCATATCTGAAGGCAAAGGGAGTCGAGTGTTCGACTGTTTTCATCGACTCGACTGAGGGGACGATGGAACTCGATAAGGACATAGACCTTGTAATAGCCCTCGGCGGTGACGGAACCGTGCTCTACTGTGCCCGTGCAGCCGTCAGGATAGGTGCCGTCATTCTTCCCATCAACCTCGGCTCATTCGGCTACATTACCGAGATAGAGACGGACGAGTGGAAGGAAGCCTTCGACTTATATCTTTCAGGCGGCAGGAACTATTCGAACAGACTGATGCTCAATGTAAGCGTAATCAGGCGCGGCCGCAGAATATTTACAGCACATGCTCTCAACGAGGCTGTAATATGCTCCTCGGGTATTGCAAAGGTCGTCAGCCTCCGCCTCGATATAGAGGATACGTTTGCCGGGAACTTCCGTTCAGACGGAATGATTGTCGCTACTCCCACAGGTTCAACAGGTTACTCCCTTGCCTCCGGCGGCCCCATTCTCGATTGTGATATAAAGGCACTGGTGATAACACCGATATGTCCGTTCGCACTTTCAAACAGGCCTCTTGTTACCGGGGACAAGACAATCATGCTGCTTGTAAGGGAGAACCAGAGGACTGCCATATGTCTCACTGTCGACGGACAGCTCTATTTTGAACTTGAGGAGATGGACAGAATCATATGCAGGATGAGTGGAAGAAGAATCAAGCTCATTCATTCTTCAAAGCGTAATTTCACGGAAGTCGTCAGAGAAAAACTTCACTGGTCTGGGGAGATGGGGCATGATAGAGTCACTGCATGTAAGTAATTATGTTCTTATTGATAATCTTGATTTGAATTTCACATCAGGACTTAATGTAATAACGGGTGAAACAGGCTCCGGTAAATCCATACTGCTGGGAGCTCTTTCTCTTCTCCTGGGCGCGAGAGGAGACAGGGAGGATATAAGAAAAGGAAGCGACAAGGCCGAGATTTCCGGTGTCTTCTACAGCGATTCCCCGTCCGTCAGAGCCTGGTGTGACGAGCGGGGTATAACACTTGAAGACAATTCCATTATCTTAAGGAGAATATTGAAAACTGAGGGGAGGAGCCTCTATACGGTAAACGGTTCTCCCGTTTCAGTTAAGGAGGGCGAGGAGCTCGGGGAGCTTCTTGTAGATTTCTCCTCCCAGCATGCCCACCATTCATTGATGAAGAAGGACGTTCAGAGAGCGCTTCTTGATAATTATTCGGCAACAGGTGAACTCCTTTCATCATTTTTAGGAAGCTACACTGAGATGCGGGATGCAGAGAAGGCTCTTGAGGAGACTCTCCGCACCCTTGAGGAGAGCCGGGAAGAGGCAGACTATATGTCATACTGTGCCGATGAGATAGAGAAGGCGGGACTAGCCGTGGGTGAAGAGGAGGAACTCAGGGAAAAACTCAAGAAGGAGGCGGACAGTGAGTTTCTCGTCGAGAATGTCACTTCTTCCTCAATGGACCTCAAGTCGGCTTCTTCACTTCTTTCAAGTGCCCTTTCGACGCTCCAGAAGGCCCTGAAGAGGGATGATTCCCTCTCTTCTCTCTATGAGAGACTCGATTCGGCCGTAATCGAGATAGATGATATCTCATTGTCCCTCAGAGATTATGTTTCTTCTCTCACATTCTCCCCCGAGGAGATTGAGGAGATGAATTCAAGACTCAGTACCATCCAGAAGATAAAGCGCAGGTACGGTGGAAGTGTAGAGAGTGCTCTCTCAACTCTTGAGGAATACAGAAACAGGCTCAGTCTTCTCTCGGACAGCAGCGACAGAATTCATGAGCTTGAAAAGAGAGTTGAAAAGTACAGGGCGGAGGCTGGGAAAAAGGCTGAGGCTCTGAGTGCGGAACGGAGAAAAGGAGCTTTGAGCTTCTCCTCCAAAATCGAGGGTGTTCTTCATAAACTCGGAATGGAGAATGCCGTTTTTACAGTCTCTGTTGAAGACGACAGGCTCTCCCCGTACGGAAAGGACAGGATAGAGTACCGTATCCAGGCAAATAAGGGCGAGAAGGTGAGTGAGATACAGGATGCAGCATCGGGCGGAGAGCTCAGCCGCATTATGCTTGCAATCAAGGCGTCATGCAATTTCGACTCGAGTGTGGAAACATTGATTTTCGACGAGATAGATTCTGGCCTGGGGGGAGTGGTCGCCTCCTTTGTAGGGGACGAACTCAAGCTCCTCAGCCGCTCAAGTCAGGTAATTGCAATTACACACCTCAGTCAGATTGCATGCCGTGCCGATTCCCATTTTCTTGTAGAGAAGAAAAATGAAGATGGAAGAACCATAAGCAGTATAAGAAGTATCGAGGGTGAGGAGAGAGTGAGGGAGACGGCGCGTCTTCTCTCCGGAGACACCAGTGGGATATCACTCGAACACGCAAGAGCGATTCTCGGGAGTAAGAGGGAGTAATTTCTCTCTGTGAATAACTTCGGACTACATTAATATCGAGCCGGGAATATGGTGCAGGCACATGTTCTCCCTCGTTTCTTTTTAGCTTGTCCATCTTTTCTGCTTACTGCACTTCGTTGACTAAGAACCCCTTTTTTTAATACAGTTATATATGGAGAGAATAGTAAGATGATGCTTGTTAATCTTGAGTCATTATCTACATCCGAGCTGAGGAATCTAGCCGAGCAGGAGCAGATAGACGACTTCATGGATATGGACAGGGATGACCTCATCCAGAGTCTGAACGAGAAGTATGAGGACGAAAATTCCAATTTTGATTCCGAAGAGAACAATATAGCCAGGACAGTCAATGTCAAGAATGTCAGCAGCCTTTCCGACAATGTCAATCACTCAGAATTCGTTACGGGACTGCCGGGCATCGAGGAGCTTCCCGACTGCTATCAGGAGACATCCATTCATTTCGTCTTCAAGAATTCTGACTGGGGATACTGTTTCTGGTCCATCTCGACTCTTGATCAGACGACAATCGAGGAGAACTCAGGCTCCGTCATTCTTGTAGTTACCATGGTCAACAGGGACGGCAGGAAGGAGACCTACGATATCCTGATATCGAATGAGGACAGGACCTGGAACATAGGTTTCTCACATGATGCCGTACATTGCTTTGTCTCTCTCGTCGTTGAATATCCGGAAGGGAAGAGGGATCTTCTTGTCCAGTCCAACGTGATTAATCTTCCACAGTCATACTGGCTCGAGCACCCGGATGAAATGAAGGAGAACGATACACTCTTCAAGGTATATCTATCACTCCTCACAACAAAGACAGGTGAGATAGTTAACGTCAGTGCCGTCCAGGATATCATAAAGGAATATAGAGAGGAGGATGTGAAATGAATACTATCAGCTTGATGCTTCATGCACACCAGCCCTATGTCAGACATCTCGAGTATGAAAAATTCCTCGAAGAGGACTGGCTCTATGAGTCTCTCAACGAGACATATATCCCGCTCTTGAGGATGCTGAGCCGTCTCCAGGAAGACAAGGTCAACTTCCGCCTCTCGATATGCTTCTCTCCCACGCTTTCGACTATGCTTACAGATCCCGCTCTCCAGGAGAGGTTCGTTGAATACATGAACCGTCATATAGAACTCGGGGAGAAGGAAGTGAAGAGGACACTGACCGAGGACAGGGAGTGTCATATCCTAGCATCCCATTACCTTAATGAGACAAAGAGGAATCTTGATGTATATGAGGCCTATAACCGCAATATACTCATCGGATTCAAGAAGTTCAGCGACCTGGGGCTTGTAGAGCTTGTTGCCTCCGCTGCGACACATGCATTTCTACCCCTCTTCAAAGATTACCCGAAGGCTGTAAATGCGCAGATAGCAGTAGGAATCAAGACACATAAGGAAATCTTCGGTGTCTCGCCGAAGGGTTTCTGGCTGCCGGAAGCAGGATATTATCCGGGACTTGATGATATCATGAAGAAGTACGGAATCGAGTGGACTGAATGTGCAGCCCATACTCCCTTCACGTCTCCCGACAAGTCCCTCTACGGCGGATACAGACCGGTGCGCCTTCCCTCCGGCATCTATGCCTTCCCGGGAGACTGGGCGCTTACAAGTCTGATCTGGTCGAACAAGACCGGGTACCCGTGTGACCCCGACTACAGGGAGTTCTATCGTGATATCGGGTACTATCTTCCTATGGAGTATGTAAGACCGTATATGCACGAGCCATCGCTTCGTGTGTTCACCGGATACAAATACTATGCAATCACATCCAATAATGAAGACAAGGCCTTCTATTCGGCAGACAGAGCGGAGGAGAAGGTTGCTCTTCATGTGGAGAACTTCCTTTACAACATCAGGCGTAAGGGTGCCCTGATGGATGCATGCGGGATAAAGGATCATCTCTTCTCGCTTCCCTTCGATGCAGAGCTCTTCGGCCACAGATGGTATGAGGGGATATCATTCCTGGAGAAGTTCATAAGAGATGTCTCTTCAGACAGGGAGAACTATGAGATGGTTCTGCCGCAGAATGTAATACTCGATCCTGAAGCGAGGTTCGACGAGATACGACTCAATGAATCAAGCTGGGGAAGACACGGAGGTGCGGACAACTGGCTTGATTCATCAACCTGTTCAATCTATCCCCATCTCTACAAGGCCATAGAGAGAATGGAGGAGCTTACAGAGCGTTTTCCGAACCAGGGAACACTCAAGCGCAGATTCCTCAACCAGTCCCTGAGGGAGCTTCTTCTCGCCATGGCATCAGACTGGCCGAGCATCATCCATGACAATACCTCCGTCAGCTATGCAAAGAAGAGACTGGAGAATCATATATGTTCTTTCAATGTCGTCCATTCATCGATGTGCCGTAATACGGTACATACCGAATG
>CAVJJV010000204.1:0-6400 GCA_963650055.1 Comamonas kerstersii
GCTACGCCCCGTCGCCAACTGGGTTGCAGCATATTGGTGGTATAAGAACCGCACTGTTTAACTATTTTTTCGCCAGATCCATGGGCGGTAAGTTCATACTCCGCATCGAGGATACAGACAGGGAGCGTTATACTGAAGAATCCCTCCAGGATTTATATGATACGCTCGAATGGCTGGGAATCAAATGGGATGAAGGCCCCGTAGTGGGAGGTCCCTGCGGCCCGTATGTCCAGTCGGAGAGATTTGATATCTACAAGGAATATGCAGAGAAGCTCGTCAGGGACGGTAAGGCATATTACTGCTACTGCTCTCCCGAGAGACTCGAGAAGCTGAGAGCGGAGCAGGCTGAATCAAAGAGTGAATACCAGGGTTATGACAGGCACTGCGCCTCTCTTACGGAAGAAGAGAGAAGGGAGCTAGAGGCAAGCGGAATCAAACCGGTAATCAGACTCAAGGTCCCCACAGAGGGAAAGACTACATTCCATGACATCATCATGGGCGATATCACACGCAAGAACAAGGATGTCTCACCCGATCCGATTCTTCTCAAGAGCGACGGGTTCCCGACTTATCATCTGGCCAACGTAATCGATGACCATATGATGGGGATTACTCATATAATGCGTGCCCAGGAGTGGATTCCCTCGGGGCCGCTGCATATCCTCCTCTACAACGCATTCGGCTGGGAGCCCCCGATCTACTGCCATCTTCCGATGGTGATGGGGAAGGATGGTCAGAAATTGAGCAAGAGACACGGTTCCACCGCTGTCAGGGATTTCAGGGAGAAAGGATACCTTCCCGAGGCTATCATCAACTATGTAACCCTCGTGGGATGGTCACTCGACGACAGGACGGAGTTCTTCTCCAAAGAAGATTTGGAGAAGTGTTTCAGACTCGAGAACATACATTCTTCTCCTGCGAAGTTCGACTACAACAAGCTCGACTGGTTCAACGGCCAGTACATAAGGCAGAAGAGCAATGAGGAGCTCTTCGAATTGACGATGCCCTATTTCAAGAAGGCCGGATTCGTCTCCCCCGAGCCGACGGATGAGGAGAAGGCATTCATTCTCTCCCTCATGCCGAGCATCAAGGAGAGGATGAAGACTCTCTCGGATGCCGTTCCTCTCACAGAGTTCCTTTTCTGTGACAAGCCCGTCACTGACAGAAGCATCTATGTGGCGAAGGGGTCCAACATGGAGAACACCCTCGAGGCACTTGAGAAGGGAAGCGCAATACTTCTCTCCGGGCTCGAAGAAGGTAAGGACGAGAAAGCAATCGAAGAGGAGCTCTGCAATCTCTCGAAGGAGCTCTCGATCAAGGTTAACGGAGTATTCCAGCCCATAAGAGTTGCACTTACGAACTCGACTGTATCTCTTCCTCTTTTCGATTCCATAAGACTGCTTGGTTTGGATGAATGCAGAAGAAGACTCGACAGAGCTGTTAAATTATTGAAGGAGAATTAAAAATGGCAGAAGTAACAATGGACAAGATCATATCGCTCTGCAGGCGCAGGGGATTCATATTCCAGTCTTCCGAAATCTACGGCGGACTCAACGGAGCATACGACTACGGCCCGATGGGCGTGGAGCTCAAGAACAACATCCGTGATTTCTGGTGGAAGGAAATGACAAGAATGCACGACAACATCGTGGGGCTTGATGCATCAATCCTCATGCACCCCCGTGTATGGGAGGCTTCGGGACATGTTTCCAACTTCACGGACCCGATGGTCGACTGCAAGGTATGTAAGTCGCGTTTCCGCGCCGACCAGATCGATTTGACAGCTCCGTGCCCCGTATGCGGCAATAAGGGGACATTCACGGAGCCGAGAAACTTCAATCTCATGTTCGAAACCCACATCGGGGCGAACAGGGATGCGGCATCCGTCGTCTACCTCAGACCCGAGACAGCACAGGGAATCTATGTTGACTACAAGAACGTACTGCAGTCAAGCAGAGTCAAGGTTCCTTTCGGCATTGCACAGGTCGGTAAGTCATTCAGAAACGAGATTACAACCAAGAACTTCATCTTCCGTTCATGTGAATTCGAGCAGATGGAGATGCAGTTCTTCTGCAAGCCCGGTACCGATGAGGAGTGGTTCCCCTACTGGAGGGAGGAGAGAATGAAGTTCTACTCCAAGATGGGTATCCACCCGGAGCACCTGAGATGGCACCAGCACGGTCCGGATGAACTTGCATTCTATGCAAAGGATGCATATGATATCCAGTTTCTCTTCCCGATGGGATGGCAGGAGCTCGAGGGTGTGCATTCACGTACCGACTATGATCTTACACAGCACACCAAGTTCAGCGGCAAGGACCTTACCTATCTTGATCCCGAGACCAACGAGAGATATATCCCGTATGTCGTCGAGACATCTGCCGGTCTTACGCGCAACGTACTCATGGCACTCAGCGATGCATATGACGAGGAGCCGACTCCGGAGGGAGATGTCAGAACAGTCCTCCACTTCCATCCATATATCGCACCGGTCAAGGTTGCTGTTCTTCCCCTCGTCAAGAAGGATGGACTTGCAGAGTATGCACAGAAACTCGACAAGAGTCTCAGAGAAGACTATACAACCTACTACGACCAGAGCGGGGCAGTCGGAAGACGTTACCGCCGCCAGGACGAAATCGGTACTCCTTATTGCGTAACCGTGGACTATCAGACACTCGAAGACCATACAGTTACAGTACGTTTCCGTGATTCGATGAAGCAGGAGAGAGTTTCCGTTGATGGCCTTTCTGCATTCATCAAGGACAAGATGAAGGAGTACAAGAGAGTATGAACAAGGCGCTTCAGGTATTAGCAGACAGAGGGTTCATCAAAGACTGTACCAATCTTGAGGGCTTGAGTGACCTCATGGACAGGGAGAGTGTCTCCTTCTACTGCGGAACGGACCCTACAGGGCCGTCCCTCCATGTAGGCCATATAGTCCCGTTCTTTGCAATGCACCACCTGCAGATGTACGGCCACAGACCCCTTGCACTCGTGGGGGGCGGCACTGGGCTCATCGGAGACCCGTCGGGGAAGACGGAGATGAGAAAGATTCTCCCCGCCGAGGAGATAGAGAGGAATGCACAGAATATCGCGCGTCAGCTTGCCACAGTCGTGGACTTCTCCGATAATCCTCCCGAGGGTTATGGAAAGGCCGGAATCGTCAACAATGCCGACTGGCTTGTAGACCTCAACTACATCTCCTTCCTCAGGGATGTCGGAAAGTATTTCTCGGTCAACAGGATGCTTACCTTCGAAGGCGTCAAGCAGCGCCTAGAGAGGGGATTGAGCTTCATAGAATTCAACTACCAGCTGCTGCAGTCGTATGACTACAAGATGCTCAACGAGAAGTACGGGACACGTCTCCAGATCGGAGGCGCCGATCAGTGGGGTAATATAGTCGCTGGAATCGATCTCATCCAGAGGATGGGAGGAGAGGAATGTTTCGGCCTTACCTTCAACCTCATCATGCGTGCCGACGGCAAGAAGATGGGTAAGAGCGAGAAGGGGGCGGTCTTCTTGGACAAGAACCTCTATTCATCCTACGACTTCTACCAGTATTGGAGGAACGTTGCGGATGCCGATGCCGTAAAGTTCATGAAGCTCTTTACATTCATGGACCTCGACGAGATAAAGGAATACGAGGATCCGAAGAGGAACGTCAACGAGACCAAGGCAAGACTTGCCTATGAGATTACGAAAATCATCCACGGAGAAGAGGATGCTGAAAAGGCCAGAGACGCCGCAAAGGCCCTCTTCGAAGGCGGAGATTCGGCTCATATCCCGACTGTCGAACTCGACAGGGCTCTCTTCGAGAACGGAATCGGAGTCCTGGATCTCTTCACGAAGGCGGGGCTCACTCCATCCAACGGGGAGGCGAGAAGACTCGTCATGCAGGGGGGTGCCTTCGTCGACGGAGAAAAGGTTACGGATATCAAAAAAACATTCACTTTAGGCGATGCAGAGGACGGCTCTTTCCTTCTCAGGAGCGGGAAGAAGAAGTTCATGCGTGTCGTTGCAAAATAGAAATCATCCCGATTTCACCAGCATGCATGCCCCTTTTACGGCATGCATCTGGAGGTAAAAACAATGAAAAGAAAAATCTTGAGTCTTCTGCTGATGGCTTCTCTTCTTTTCCTTCTCTTCTCATGTGACAGCAGCGTTACCGCTCTCATGAAGAAGATGGGGAACAATATCATAGGTGTGGACAGCGAGGAGGTTACCTCTGCAGTCGAAAGCATCAATGTCAAAGAAGGTGAAATTAAAAGCGAGAAAAAAAGTTCTGTAAAACCATTGATAGATAATGTTGAAACAGCTGTCGATGCCACCAGCTTCTCATATCTGGAAGCAGGGGAGGAAGTTGAACTTTTTACGGTGGGAAAGAGAACGGAATACAACGACAATATAATCGGTATTGGCAAGGTTTTTGTTGTACTCGCTTCGGAGGATGTTGATTTAAGCAGTGTGACTTCCGTTCTTCCCCCGCGGAGCCTTGACGAGATAACGTCCACCCTCTCCGGGAACGGAAAGAGCGAGATGATCAGGAAGTTCGGAGAGAAGATCAGTGACGAAGCAACAAGGAGTGCTGCAGACGGGACGAAGAAGGTCATTCAGGCGATTCTGGAGACATTCGTATCAAACGATGAGAAAGATGATGATAAGACAGGTAAAAAAATTCTCAATAGTGTCATCTCGAATATGAAGAGTAAGACAGCTGATGATCTGACAACAGGTGATCTCATTGTTCTACAGACAGTTACGAATGTCATAGCCGGCGCTTCTTCATCAGTCATGGAACTGCTTAAAGGAAATATAGATAAGATGTCATCTTTAATGAATACGGCATATGACAGCATTGTGTCGACTGCCGTGATATTCAACAGTCTGGATGGGACTTCGACTATCCTCGGTGACGTTGACCTGACCGGACTGCTGGGCAGTCTCATAAAGTGAGGAGAAGAGTGGATTCTATGAAAAAGATACTTGCTGTACTTCTTGTACTCCTCTTGTGTTCAGCTTTCATTTACGCAGAGACAGCGGACGAGTCGGGATCCGAAAAAGATGATTTTCTGAAGGATTACAACAATCTTGATGCCTATACGGATATAGGAAAGAGATTTAAGCCGGTGAATGCGGAGGCCCTTGGAATGGGAGGTGCGGGAGTTGCACTTACGCGTGCCGGCAGTGCTCTCTTCTACAACCCCTCATCCCTTGCCGCAGGGAGCTTCAGACTCTCCGTGCCGTCACTCAGTGTTACTCTCTATCATACGGCGGCTTTACTTGAAAAGGACGGAGACGGAAGGTGCCTTCTGGAAAAGATCGGTGGCGGGGAGAAACTCGGGAACCTCATCACCCCTGTGCTTGACGCAATAGGAGCAGGTTTTTCGCCTTTTCTGAAGGCTGATTCTTCAGTGAGTCTTGTGCTTCCGTTCGGACTCGGTATCGGAGTGTATGCCTCCGACACTGTATATACATATTCGGGTACCTTGATTGATGAAATCGATGCTTCCGCTGCACTCGGCTATGCATACAAAATAAAACTCGGGTCGGTGAATATTTCAGCAGGTGCCGCAGCACGTCTCAATATGCTTGCATTCAACCAGCGTCTTGATGCGTTTGATATTGCCGCTGCAAAGGATAACACTGAAATGAAGAATATGGACCTCGTTGTGGCATCCGGATGGGCGCCCCTCTTTGACTTCGGAATCACGACGGAGTGGAAGGGATTGAGCATTGCAGTTGTCCTGAGGGAGGTGAACCTCACCGGGTACAGAATGCAGATTGATTCCACGACCCTCGGAACTGTCACAGGTACTGTCTTCTCATTCAATAAGGATAATGATCTGACAATCAAGGGGACACCGGATCTCACATTCGGACTTGGATATGACCTTGATTTGAACTTCATCTCGCTTAAAGCAGCCGTTGATTTCTCAGACTGTATCCCCTTCATGACACGTGATATTGAATTGAATGCCCGTACGGTTCTCAAGCATCTTAATGCCGGACTTGAACTCGGCCTTTTCGATACTCTCATCCTCCGTGGAGGTATCAAGAGCGGTTACTATACAGCAGGTATGACACTCGACCTCTATTCTCTCAGAATAGATGCAGCATATTACTGGCTGGAAATGGGATCGGGGGCCGGAAAGAGGGGAGTGGATGGACTCACAATACGCTTCAACCTCGGATACGACAGATAATCTGCTGCATTTCTCAAATAGAGACGGAGGGAGAACACGGCTGCCGGGTATTCATATATAGAGTTCAGGCTTTTGGAATGATGATTTTCTTTTGAACCTCAATCTTTTCTTTTATGATAGACTTAAGACAGCGGAGGACGAAGATGAAGGATATTCTTGTAGGAAACAGCTCTTTTGAGAACCTGATCAAGGGTGAC
>CAVJJV010000205.1:0-4268 GCA_963650055.1 Comamonas kerstersii
GTCCTTCTGGGCAAGAAGCACCAGGAAATGGTAGATGAGGTCGGCAGCCTCTCCCAGGAAGAGCTCCTTGTTGTCGTCCTTTGCGGCAATGATGAGCTCCACAGCCTCCTCTCCGGTCTTCTGTGCAATCCGATTCAGGCCGCGGGAAAAGAGATGATTGGTGTAGCTCCCTTCACTTGGGTTGAGTCTTCTGTCACGGATTACGGATTCAAGATAAAAGAGGAATTCCGGGGACGAGAAATCTCCCGGCTCGTTGTCTTCCCCGAAGCATGTATCGGAACCCGTATGGCAGACAGGGCCTGAGGGGATGGCCTTCACAAGGAGGGTGTCGCCGTCGCAGTCGACGAGAATCTCCCTGACTCTGATGTAGTTGCCGCTGTTCTCCCCCATCACTCTTATGCGGCCCTTGCTGCGCGAATAGAATGTCACAAGCCCCCTCTCGAGAGTAAGCGTGTAAGCCTCCTCGTTCATGAAGCCTACAGTCAGCACATTCCTTGTTACCGCATCCTGGACTACAGCCGGTACCAGACCGTCCTTATATTTGGAGAAGTCGATTGTCATCAGATAAAACCCTCATTTCCTTTGTGTTTTTCAGTATCTGCTGTTTCGATTTTACTTGTCAACAACATCAAGACGGAAACGAGGGTTATTTTTACTTTTGAAAAACTATATTCTTAAAAGAATTACTTGACCTCTTTATAGTCGACTGTCCTTGCTTCGGCACGGCTGAGCTTCTTGAGGCTGCGCCTGAGGGAGAATACTCTGATTCCCCACACGAAGAGAGAGACACCCGTGATAATCATCAGAATACCGAAGATATTCATGACGGTATGTCCGATGAAGAACGGGAAAGCGAAGAGAATGATGGAAGCAAGTATGTAGACAAACGAGTTCGAGCGGTATATCTCACTGAGGACGGCATACGGCTTGAGACGGTGGCTTTCGATGAGGTTGGCGATGCCTGTATAGAGGAAGCCTGCAGCTACAGCATAGACGGCACCCTTGACAATGCCCTCCCCGCCATTGGAGAAAGAAGTAACAGCAACGACGAGTGCTGCAATTCCTATTATGAGAGATCCCACTCCGTCCCAGAGGAGAGTGAGCCTGATTTTTTTCTGTATCCCGAGGTCGATCTGGGCTCCGTCAACAACAACTGAGACGGCATTCTTCTTGAATCTTATTGCATCAACGATTCTCTTGACACCTCTGACGATGAGAATTGCCGAGAAGACGACTGCCGCGACATTGAGGACAGTAGCAGGTTCGATTATAGCGAGAATACCGAAGACAAGGGCTACGATACCGGAAATCCAAAACAGTAATGCACTTTTCATTTCTTTTTTTCCTTCCTCCTTAATATGATATCAAAATGAAGTTTCGGGTAGAGCAAAAAAATACGAATGTGTTAAACTTTCCGTATGCGTTACCTGCTTTTTGATGCCGACGAGACGATATGGGACTTCAAAGCCACCGAAGAGATATCATTGAAGAAGATATTCTCCCACTATGATATCGAGTACACGAAGGATGAAATCGATAGTTACATGGAGGGCAATCTCATGTGCTGGAGGGAATACGAGAACGGACGATTGAATCTCGACGATCTCGAAATAAAGAGGTGGAGACTCTTCTATGAGAAGACTCATAGAGATCTCCCCGCAGATGAAACTGCACTTCTCTTCAAAGATGCGCTTGCTCACAACGGACTTCTCCTTCCCGGAGCGGAGGAGTTTCTGGAGAATATAAAGGATTACCCGAAGTCTCTTGTCACCAACGGTATTTCATCAATACAGAGACAGAGGCTGAGAGACACGGGGATAGAACATTACTTCGAGAATATCTTCATAAGCAGCGAAATCGGATACAACAAGCCTCAGAAGGAACTCTTCGACTATGTACTGGGAAAAATCGGCAGAAAGAAGGAATGCATAATGATCGGGGACAGCGAACATAGTGATATCCAGGGAGCGGTCAACGCGGGTATTGAGAGCATCTACATAAACTTCGAAGGGAAGAAAAGCTCTCTCTCCACCTACAATGTATCATCGTACAGAGAGCTCGAGGACCTCATCGGGAGAATATAGGTCTCCCTGTTTGACCCCTCTCTCCTTCATATAGCCGTCAAGAGTTCTGAGAAAGAGCGATTTATCCATGAAGTGCCTCGGCTCCACAAGGCGGTGCATCGGTGTGTCGCATACAAGACGCTCTATTATGATATCGGGTCTGAGAAGCCGCAGAACATATGCCGAGTCCTCCATATGGCGCCTGGAGGAGGCTGAAACCACTTCGCCCGAGTAGAATTCGTCAGCAAGTCTCGTTCCTCCCGGAATATGGAGATTGTGTATTTTAACCGCATCGGAGTATGCATTGACATAAGAGACTGTCTTACGGTAGTCATCTCTGTTCTCTCCGGGAAGACCGAGTATTATGTGAGTCGAAATCTTCAAGCCGTACCTCTCTGCCCTCTCCGCCGCAATGAGGTAGCATGAGCTGTCGTGTCCCCTGTTTATCCGCCTTAAGGTCAGATCATTTGCGCTCTGGAGTCCGAGTTCCACCCACACCTCCCTCTCCGGTGTTATGTATGAGGAGAGAAGAGCACATACTTCGTCTGGAAGGCAGTCAGGTCTTGTCGAGACTATAAGCTCATTGAAATCATAGTACGAAAGTCCCTTGTCATATATTCTCTTCAAATTCTCCACACTGTCATATGTATTGGTCCAGCTCTGGAAATAGAGTGCCGCAAGTCTTGCCTTATAGCGTCTCTTTATGAATTCAAGTCCCTTCAATATCTGGTTCTCAATTGATGCGTAGCGGGTTGTAATCGTCCCCGCGACTGCCTCCTCATAGCCGGAAGAGCGTGTGAATGCACTCTCTGCGGTACGCTGGTAGACGGCGACACTCCCCGTCCCATCGCAGAACGAGCAGCCGCCGGAGTGGTCGGGTCTGCGGTTGGGGCAGTTGAACCCTCCGTCCACACCGACCCGGTAGAACGGCTCACCGTACTTTCTTTCCAAATAATCCCTGTAGTTGTTCCAGCTGGAGTACATGGCCCTATCTTATCCTCTCAGGAAATCGAGCACAACACGGTTGAACTCCTCAGGCTTACGGTATGCAATGAAATGGTCTCCTTCAATGAATACGAGAGTGCTATCCGGAATGCTCCGGGCAATCTTCCGTGTGTGGCTTCTGAGAATCATGTCGTCCGTCCCGGCGATTACCAGGGTCGGGGCCGTAACCTTCTTCAGCTCTCCGAACGAAATATCGGGTTCATCCTTCATGAGAGCCATAAGCTCCATCGTCCTCCCGTCCCCGCTCTCCAAGGCGGCTTTGTATTCGTTTTCAACCCAGCCTCTGACACTCTTTCTGCAGCCTGATGGAAAGAGATTTGCGCCGTTGAGTATGAGTTTATCAACCATCTCCGGATGGGAGAGAGCAAAGAGAAGTGCAGTGTTTCCGCCGTCGGAGAAGCCGAGAATATGTGCTTTGGTGATTTTGAGAGAAGTAAGAAACTCGTAGAGATCCTCGGCAAACTGCTTGAGCGTGAACGGCGCACTTCCCCGCGGCGAGAGTCCGTGGCCCCGCGTGTCGAGGGCGATGACACGGTAGAGAAGAGAGAAGAATTCAATCTGGGAGGAAAAACACGAGCTCTCCTCCCCGTTCCCGTGAAGAAGAACTAACGGTTCACCGCTTCCCTTTTCCGTGTAGTTGAGCTTTATATCCATAATGATGATTATAGCCCCGCAGGCACCGTGCCGCCACAACCTCACTTGATTTTTCACACCGGAAAAGACGATAAGTTCTACTGGGCCTACAAAAAATGAGCCAGTGACCCAAAGTAACTGAGCCGCTGACTTGTCAAAAATGGACCAGTTTCAGAATTTCAAGTGCTTTTTATGGGCGCTCATAATGCATGGTTCTAAGATCCTCCCCATCGAGTTTAATTGAGTAGCTATGAGACTTGATGCGGCTTATTATCGCTTCTCCCAAAGCCACATTTTTGAAGCCGGACAGCCAATTCTCTTCTGCAGGATGTGAGCAGAAGATTGTAGACGTTCTGTTCCATCTGTTATCGATGAGTTTCTGAATGATGACTGTGTCTGTCCTTGAAACCGGCTCTGCCAGCCATTTATCAAGAATCAAAAGGGGGATGCGAGAATAAAACCTCAACTTCTTCTTGTATGGCGTATCGTTCTCCTCATTCTTATTGAGAGCCGAGAGCTCTCTGATGAGCATTCTGGAGTTGCAGACTTTAACCCTGATGTTCTCCT
>CAVJJV010000206.1:0-6234 GCA_963650055.1 Comamonas kerstersii
ATATAACCCTGGCCGACATTACCCGGAGCCATACCCTTCTGGTCGCCGAGGATGAAGACCGATGTTCTAACATGGTCGGAGATGATTCTTATCGAGATATCATCTTCCTCGTTCTCACCGTATTTCTTTCCGGAGAGGCCTTCAATCGCCCTGATAATCGGCTGGAAGACTTCGGTCTCGTAGACACTCTTCTTCCCCTGGAGAATGGCGATTGTCCTCTCGATTCCCATACCGGTATCGATACACTTTCTCTCCATCTCATGGAAGGTTCCGTCCTTCTCCTTGCGGTATTGCATGAAGACGTCGTTCCATATCTCGAAATACTTGCCGCAGTGGCAGCCGGGCTTGCAGTCGGGTCCGCATGAAGGACGTCCCGTGTCGATGAACATCTCGCTGTCCGGGCCGCACGGTCCTGTCTCGCCTGCAGGTCCCCACCAGTTATCCTCACGGGGCATGAAGTAGATTCTCTCCTCGGGAATCCCCAGGCTCTTCCACTTTGCTGCAGCCTCATCGTCTCTCTTGACCTCATCGTCGCCTGCAAAGACCGTCACGGAAAGCTTCTCGACCGGGATACCGAGTTCCTTCGTCATGAACTCGAATGAATAGCCGATCATCTCGCTCTTTGAATATGCACCGAGAGACCAGTTTCCCAGCATCTCGAAGAATGTGAGATGATTGGGGTCTCCGACGCTGTCGATATCGCCTGTGCGGATGCACTTCTGGTAGTCGCAGAGTCTGTTGCCTGCAGGGTGCTCCTCTCCCAGGAGGTACGGTACAAGGGGATGCATGCCGGCGGTCGTGAAGAGTACGGTCGGGTCATTCTCGGGAATCAGAGAAGCTCCCGAAATCTGCTTGTGTCCCTTGGATACGAAAAAATCAATATACTTCTTTCTTAGCTCGTTGGCTGTAATCGGTTTCATATTTCTATTCCTTATTTACAAACTGTTTGAGATGTTATTCTCACTCTCCGGTCTCGTCAATACGGGAGAAGAGGTCAGGTTCCACGGCAGTCTCCTCGGCCTTCACCTTCCTCCGCCGCACGGATGGAAAGAGCTGTTTGATGTCCTTCGCCTTCTTTATTTCAACCGCCCCCTTTTCAAGACGGTCCGGAAACCATGAGAAATTCGGATTTCTGACGGCATTACTCCCGAGTCCGCACTTCTTTCCGTTCTTCAAGGCCTGGTCGAAGACCGCCCAGCCCGGGCCGCCGTTCTTCTCCTCGGCCATGTAGAATGCGTCCCCGAAGGAAGAAAGGAATCTGTTACGGAGAACAACATGCCACTTCTCCCTCTTCGTCGAAGGGGCAAACTGAGAAAGGAGAAGCCCTTTTTCATAGATTCCCTCCATGAGGCCCAGGAGATTCTCGCTCGGGCACTTCGAGAGCTCGGAGGGGAGCACTCCGCATACCTTTCCACCCTCCCTGAGTGCAACGGCGAGAGCATAGGCCCCGAGGCCGTTGTCGAAGGGCGCCGTGACAACATAGCCGTTCCTGACGGCCTCCATCACAGCAAGGGCAGTATCTTTCCTCCCCTGGAGGGAAGGCATGACAGAACCCAGAAATACAAGCTTCTTCTCCTCCAGGAATTCATCTTTCCCCAGAAGATAGAGGTACCGTATCCCCGGGTAGCCGGAACACGGCTTTATGGCATAAGGGACCTTCGAGTTGATAAAAGCCTCCCGTGTCTCCCTCCAGATCGAGTTGAATCTGTTCTCCTCTTCTCCTGTAAGTGCGAATTCACGCGTATAGGAAGCAAAGGAATGGGAATAATCGGCCTCCAGGCTCTCGATAGTCTTCCATGCCTTCTCCTCGTCACCGAAGAATGTAACAAGGGACGTATATGCAGCCGCCTTCTCCCTGAGATCTCTATCGTCCACTCTTAGCCTCCAGAAGCATGAAGAGGAAATCTGAGTAAGGAGTCTTCATGCCGTGCTCCCTGGCCTTCTTCGAAAGAGAGCCGCAGAACCATCTGTTCTCCGTCCGTCTCCCCGCTATGATATCGTCACACATACTCGTTCTTCCTCCCGGAGGAAGGGAGACAGCCTCCCTTATCCTGCTCTCGATGTCATCCTGGGTGAGAGTTATCCCCTCCGCAGCGGCAACAAGCTGGACTTCCCTTGCAACAAGCCTCACGGCTCTGAGGAGACTGTCGCTCCTGACGAATGTCCCGTAGTCGTATTCCATCAATGCCGTGAGACTGTTGATGCATGTGTTCGTCATATACTTCAGCCACTGGTCGTGCTTTATATCATCCGAAACGCGGTACGGCTGCTTCGTTTCATCGAGGTACGAGCATATTCTTTCAACCCTCTTACTTACGCTTCCGTCCACCTCTCCGAATGTGATGAGCCCGGGAGTGAATGATGTGACCTCGAATCCGCTGCGCTGTGTACTGAGTCCCGATATGAAGGCGTGGATGACCTTATCATCTCCGAAGCGTTCAGCTATGACGGCTTCGCTTTCTATCCCGTTCTGAAGCGGGATGATGACGGTATTCTCTCCGACAAAGTCCTCCATCAGAGGAAGAGTCTCCTCAAGAGAGAAGTTCTTGACGGTATTTATGATGAAATCTGCCTTGAAAGACGCCGCCGGGGTGATTGTCCTGACAGGAAGTACGCCGCCGTTGAAGACTATATCCTCGAGTCTTTTCATCCTCTCTTCATCGACAAGGGAGTAAACCTCCCCCACTGTGTATATATTGTTCAGGAGAGTGGCACCCACGCACCCTCTTCCGATTATTACAACTTTCTCCATTCGTTAATCTTAAATAAACAGTTATCTTGAATTCAACCACTTTCAACTCCCACTTCTATCCTTTATCATGTAAGCGGAGAGAATAAAATGACATTGAGCACTTACTTCGCACCTACAAGAATCACATTCGGCAGGAACGCCGAAGAGAGAACGGCAGACGAAATATTGAAGGAGGGAGCTGAAAAGGTTCTCATACACTACGGCTCCGACCGCATAGAGAAAAACGGACTCCTGACGAGAATCACCTCCACTCTTGAAGAGCACGGTATCAAGTACATTCTTCTCGGCGGTGTCGTCCCCAACCCGAGACTTTCACTTGTAAGGAAGGGCATAAAGACAGCCAGGGAGCACAATGTCGACCTCATTCTTGCAGTAGGAGGAGGCTCCGTAATCGACTCGGCAAAGGCGATAGGCTATGGTATCAACTACAAGGGAGACGTATGGGATTTCTACTCGGGAAAGGCAAAGCCCGCATCATCATTCCCAGTGGGATGCATATTGACGATAGCAGCTGCAGGCTCCGAGATGAGTGACAGCTCTGTCATAACGAATGACGAGATGGACAACCTCAAGCGTGGATGCAACAGCGACTTATGCCGCCTCAGATTCGCCATCCTTGATCCCGCACTCACATTCACCGTACCCGAATACGAGACGAAGTGCAGCATTGTCGACATACAGATGCATACGATGGAGAGATACTTCGTGAAGGATTTCTCGCTCTCCCTTACCGACAACCTTGCAATAGAACTTCTCAAGACCGTCAGGGATGCAGGAAGAAGAGTACTTATTAATCCGGAAGACTATGATGCGAGAGCCGCTCTCATGTGGGCGTCGAGCCTTTCGCACAACGGTCTCACAGCTGCAGGGAACTCCTCACGCGGGGACTGGACTACCCACCAGTTAGAACATGAACTCTCCGGAAAATACGACATAGCACACGGTGCCGGACTCTCGATCATCTGGCCAGTCTGGGCCCGTTACGTCCTTCATGCCGCACCCGGGCGTTTCGCATCACTCGGCTACGGACTCTGGGGAATAGAGAAGAGCGGAGACACGATAAAGGACGGAGAGAAGGCAATAGAGAAGTTCGAGGAATTCTACAGGGAACTCTCGATGCCTCTTAAACTGAAAGATATCAACATAAGGCCGACGGAAGACGATATAAAGGAGCTTGCAGATAAATGCTCCTTCTACTCCACCCGTACTCTCGGAGACATAATGAAACTCACCCGTGACGACATGGAGCGAATATACAGGGTGGCAATGTAGGATGGACAGTGTACTCACAATCGGCCTCTCCCCCGCCTTCGAACGTATCCTCGTCATTCCTGATTTCGAAGTGAATACAGTCAACAGAAGTGTAAGGCAATATCTCTATGCCTCGGGTAAGGGTGTCAACGTAACAAGGGCGCTCGGGAGAATGGGAAGAGATGCGGTGAACATAACCCATCTCGGAAAAGCCGGAGAAAAAGATTTTCTCGCCCTGGCGGAAAACGAAGGCATAAAGGTCCGCTATGTCGAATCGAACTCCTTTATAAGAACGTGTACGACCGTCATAGACGAGAATAATGAAACATCGACCGAACTTGTCGAAGAGGCATGGAGAGTTGAAGATGGAATCTCCAAGTCCATATACTCCCTCTTTCTTGAAGAAGTTGAAGACCACAAAGCAGTGACAATAAGCGGGACGAAGGCTCCCGGTTATTCCCCATCCCTCATCCCCGATATCGTAAAGGAATGCAGTAAGAGGAATAAAATCACCGTACTCGACATAAAGGGAGAAGATCTCATCTCCTCATTGAAGTACAACCCTACAGTCATTAAGCCCAATCTGGAGGAGTTCGCACTCACATTCAATCTCTCCGGAGACGACATAGAGTCCGAATCGGAGAAAATAATGAAGAAAATATACTCGGACTACGGGACTGTGACTGTTATCAGCCGCGGGGGAGATCCCCTCTGGTACTTCGACGGAAACGCCTTCGGAGAAATAGAAATTCCTCACGTCAGAGTAAGAAACACAATCGGCTGCGGTGACACACTTACCGCCGTAATGACCCACTTCATCCTTGAAGGAATACCCCTAAGCGAGGCCCTAGTGGAAGCCGTCAGGGCGGCAGGAAGCAAAGCGGGTAATACAACATTCGATTTTGAGCTATGAAAGAAATATATCTGATAAGGCACGCAAGACAGAACATAACGGCATTCAATGAAGATGTCCCCCTCTCGGAGAGGGGTATCAGGCAGGCGGAGCTCCTCAGGGACAGGCTGAAGGATGAATCCTTCGATAAATTCTACTCCAGCGTCCTCAAGCGTGCCGTCGAGACAGCAGATATTCTCAATGAAAACTTGAACATGGAGATAGAGAGAAGAGCAGAGCTCAACGAGATCGACTACGGCCTTCTCACAAGTGAACCCCTCTCGGTCAAAGGCGGAGAATACAAGCCGTTCTTCGATGAACTGGAGAAGCGCGAGAAAGATATCCCCTTCCCGGGAGGAGAAAACAGCGAGATGGCCTACAGGAGGATGAAGAGAGTCTTCGACGAGATAGCCCGCAGTAACAGCAGTAGAATCCTCATGGTGACCCACGGCGGAGCAATGAGGGCGGCGATATGCGGCCTTGTCGGTCTTCCCTTCTCGAAGAGGCTATCCTTTTCAAAGCACCTGGAGAACACAAGCATAACAAGACTTCTCTACGACGAGGGCACAAAGCTCTATTACCTGGAATCTCTAAACGACCACATGCATCTCAAAGGCCACCCGGAGCTCTTCAGAGAGCTGTAAAAAAACTCCCCGATTAACGAGGAGCCAAGCTGCCGTCTCCAGTCTTGGAACTGGTAGCAGTAAACATTGTAACGACTGTTTTTAGGTGAAAATACTCGCCCTGTATTTCCTTATGTATCCGGCCCTGCTTGTTCCTGTATGTACACAATCTACACACAAGAAAAGGCTCTCCTCGAGCTTGGCGACTCGGGGAGAGCGGAATCCGGTATTGTAAGCGATGGTACGGTCGCTTATCAGAAAGTGAATGAGAGGCCTGCGGTAACTACTACGCCCTTGAGTCCTGCCACATCTATAGACGGCACATATGCGCCGATAGAAAGGCCGATTCCCTTGTAAGCATAGATTGTGTTAAGACCGAGTCCCCATGTCTGTGTAACAGGGGCATAAGACACGAAGGGGTTGACCGTGACATAGAAGTCCTTCTCGAACCTGCGCCCCGCAAGTTCGTTATAGCGTGCCTCTGTGTCCTTGTGGTTCGCAACCTCCTGCTCATATGCCTCCTCCATTACCTCAACGCCAAGGACAGCGTTGTCAATGTATTCAGATACCTGTGTGACTACTGCTGCCTTGACCCTTGAGTCTGTCAGAGAGTTTACTAAGCTCTCGCCCTGCTCCTTCAATGTTTCGCTCAAAGATTCGCTTTCCACTGTCAAAGAGGTCTCTGGTGTCTCCTGCTCTATGAAGTTCTCCTCCAC
>CAVJJV010000206.1:6326-7189 GCA_963650055.1 Comamonas kerstersii
CTTGACTATAAGATTCCACCATACGGAAGTGAGAACAATAGCGGTTGCCGTTACTGCTCCCCAGATGAAGAACGGACGGTTCTCCGTCTGGTGTGCCGTAGCCATGAAAGACCAGTCTGAAAGGATAATGAGAACAAGGCCGACAATATACTGCCAGCAGATAAGCTCTCTATGCTCCTTGAGCTTAAGGACGAAATCATTACCGACCTGTATCACTACAGTGAGGAGGATGAGGTTAGTAATCCAGTCGATAGCATATCCGACTCCCCACGGCAGGGAAATAAGGAAAGCTACGATAATCCCGAGGGTTGCGCCGAGAAGATTCTGGGCGAAGCTCCCCATCTTAGAAAAGTCAATCTTATGCTTCATCTTGTGACTCCTTGTTAGTATCAGTTGAACAACACATTCTTCTCTGTTTCAGTACTCCGTGAACCATGTCATAGAGGGCAATTGCTATGATGCCGATTAATGCCCCCTGCCCCATGAAGCTAAGCACGGACAGGACTCCAAGCTCTGAGTCTGCATAAGTCGCAAGTCCATACAGTAAGCCTACTACTGCCCCGAGACCAACTTCGACAAGCGGTATCAAGGTGTTCGGCAGCTTCGTACAATGCTTGAAGGCGTATCCGATAGCCACAAGGAACGGCACCCAGTACAGGAGGGTGTCTGAAACAAAGAGAATGAGGGTAGATATAAGTTCTGCCATATCATGCTCCTTTGAATAGCTGTTCCACCAGGACACGAGCGACACTTGCAAGGGTAGCATTAGCCAAGGGAAGAACAATCCTTGTAATTGCTTCACTCTTTCTTCTCTTTTCTTCATCTGACTTCTGCTTTCCGTCTCGCCTCGCACTCATAATGTA
>CAVJJV010000207.1:0-2570 GCA_963650055.1 Comamonas kerstersii
CCCTAGAATATTGTTAGAGGAGCCTCTTTTCACTTAAACTCTCCTCATGGCCTATCTGACAGTGGAGAATATCGGAAAAACAATTGACGGCAGCGTCCTCCTTCATGATATCAACATGGAGGTGGAGAGAGGAACAATCACCCTGATTGCCGGTCCGAACGGAAGCGGGAAGTCCACCCTTCTGAGGTGCATCAAGGGCCTCGAAAAACCTGACAGAGGCAGAATCATCCTGGATGGAGTTGAAAGAAGAAGGGAAAGGGAGAGAATGAAGCTCTTCGGCCTCGTCTTCCAGGACACCGTCCTCCAGATAGTCGGAAGAAGCGTCGAAAAAGATATCGCCTTCGGGCTGGAAAACGAAGGAAAGAGCCCCGAGGAGATCAAGAGAAAGACAGACGAGATGATTTCTCTCTTCTCTCTCGAGAAAGAGAGAAAGAAGGACCCGGGAGTACTCTCCGGAGGAGAGAGACGGAGACTCTCGATAGCCGGTGTTCTTGCAATGGATAGCAGAGTTCTTCTTCTCGACGAGCCACTTGCTAACCTTGACTATCCCTCGATTAAAGAGGTGCTTTCAAGCATTGTAAGACTGAAAAAAGATGGAATGACAATTTTAATCGTCACCCATGAAGTTGAAAAGCTTCTCGCCCTCACAGACAATACGGTAATACTCAAAGAAGGGGGTGTTGCAGCCTCCGGGAAAAGCCGGGAAATGCTCACCTCTCTGAGGAAGAACGACATCTATCTCCCGCCCGTTGATTATGAGGAGCTCTCATGGCTCGGGAGATGAATCCGGTTGTACTGCTTATCGGGGTACTTCTCTACTCTGTCCTCACCGGTTTTCTCTCCAACTGGGAGATGATTGCTCTCTTCCTCATTACTCTCATACTCCCCCTCTTCTTCGGCTCCAACACGCTCAAGCTTCTCTGGAGGATGAAGGTAATGCTTCTCACAGCCCTTCTCATATTCATATTCGGCCTTATGAGTAAGGGCGTACTCAACGCCGCTTCCGATACTTCCCGCTTTCTCTCCCTGATTACAGTATCGGGACTCTTCGTACTCAACACGGACTTGATCTACCTTTCCTCCTCACTCGGCGGTATACTCTCCCGCTTTCTCGGAAAGAGGGGCTGGAAGATATCATCCTACCTGATGATGAGTCTCTCGATATTCCCCATTATCTTTTCGTCTGCCGGGGAGATGCTGACGGCAAGAAGAGCAAGAGGCGGCTCGTTCTTCAAACACCCCGTGAAAAATCTCACTGAATATACCGTGTCACTCATGAAACTTCTCTTTGAAAAGGTACTCTCCTTCCAGAATGCACTCTACTCGCGTTCGTTTACTCTCTCCTCTGGAAGAACGACCTACCCATTCACAAAAAGAGAGTGGATTCTCCTTGCTTTCTTTGTCCTCGTCTTCACAGGAGCCGTAATATGGAAAAAATTGATTTGAGACATATGTTCCTGAAGAAAATCAAATATTACGGCAGTAAAGAAAAAGCCTCCCGGGAGATAGTCTCGGCCATACTTGAAAGGGAGGAGTACAGAAAGGCGGAGACTGTCCTCGCCTTCTGTCCCCTTCCATCCGAACCCGACATAACCCCGCTTCTTGAAGACGGGAGAATCCTCCTGCCGTTTTTCGACAAAGACGGGATGAAATTCGGGAGGGGAGAACTCGAGAAATCTGAAAAGAAAGTGATGACCGTGAAGAACAGAATGGAAGTAGAGTATGAAAATGCCGTCATCATTGTCCCCCTCCTCTCCTACGACAGCAGGAACTACAGGCTTGGTAGAGGCGGCGGCTTCTATGACAGGTACATCAGAGAAAACAGAAGAAGGCTCTTCTCCATAGGGGTCGCCTACTCCGTATCATATACGCCCATCCTGCCGGTGGACAGCTGGGACGAAAGACTCGACATAATCATCGCCCGATGAAAAACCCCGGGGCTGATATGCTCCGGGGCAGAGGAGGTGTATGTTAAGATTCTTCAATCTTATATTTTAGTTGATCTTCACTTCGATTCTTCCTCTCTGAGACTGCTTTGTCTTTGGAAGTGTAATCTTCAGGATACCATCTTTGGTCTCACCTTTGATGCTCTCCTCATCGACATCCTCGGGAAGCGTGAAGGAACGTGTGAAGCTCGGGCGGGAGATTTCTCTGATGAGATAGTGTCTCTCTTCCTTTTTCTCGTCTTTCTTCTCTTCCTCGTTTGCCTTCTTGAGGTCCTTTGCAGAAGAGATTGTCAACACATGCTTTTCAACGGCAACCGTGATGTCTTTCTCATCATAGCCTGCAACCTCAGCTTCGATTTCATAGCTCTCGGGTGTCTCGAATACATCCACAGCAGGAATCTTTGCAGAGTAGTAGTTATCTCCGAAGAGGTCGTTGAATAAGGAATCGATTCCTGCTAATGTCGGGTTTGTTCTATTAATATAATATTTCATTTTTTAATCTCCTTGCAGCTTTCTGTGCTGCATAGATAATAGATGAAATAAGCGTGCCAATTTTATTTATTTACTTACAATATAACAAATTGAGTCGCAGAATGCTTTGCCGCTGACTTATCTATCCGTGTC
>CAVJJV010000208.1:0-2070 GCA_963650055.1 Comamonas kerstersii
GTCGTAGAGTACACGGTTTATATGCTTCACCTCTCCTACTATTCTTGATGAAATCCTGTCCAGGAGTTCGTAGTCAAGACGGGAGAATGTTGCTGTCATGAAGTCTGTCGTATTGACGGCTCTGAGGGCTATGGCATAGTCATAGCTTCTCTCGTCTCCCATGACTCCTACACTGCGCATGTTCGTCAAGGCCGCAAAATACTGGCTGGGAGCCTTATCATAGCCGAGCTTGACTATCTCCTCCCGCATGATTGCATCTGCATCCTTGAGAATTGCAAGCTTCTCACGTGTTACTTCTCCGATGATTCTTATTGCAAGTCCCGGCCCCGGGAAGGGCTGTCTCATGACTATGCTCTCCGGTAGTCCCAGTTCCAGACCGAGCTGTCTGACCTCATCCTTGAAGAGCATACGCAGCGGTTCTATTATCTCCTTGAAGGAGACAACGGAGGGAAGTCCCCCAACGTTGTGGTGGCTCTTTATGACTGCACTCTCTCCTCCAAGTCCGCTCTCCACGACATCCGGGTAGATTGTACCCTGGGCGAGGAAATCGACTTCGCCTATCTTCTTCGCTTCCTTCTCGAAGACTCTTATGAAGGTCTCTCCAATGATTTTTCTCTTTTTCTCTGGCTCTTCCACTCCCTTCAATTTCTCCAGAAAGAGGTCGGATGCATCTATACGCCTTATATCGGAAGAGGAGAGAAGAGATTTCATTGCACTCTCGACTTCCTCCGCTTCATTCTTTCTCAAGAGACCGTGGTCGACGAAGATACATGTCAACTGGCTGCCTACAGCCCTGCTGAGAAGGGCACCGCATACCGTGCTGTCGACACCACCGGAGAGGGCAAGAAGAACACGCCTCCCGCCGACCTTCTCTCTTATCGTCTTCACTGCCGTATCGAGATAGTTCGTCATTGTCCATTCACGGGTGAATCCACATATCCTGTAGAGGAAGTTCTCAAGTATCTTCGTTCCGTATTCCGTATGGACGACTTCCGGATGGAACTGTACTCCGTACAGCTTTCTCTCCCTGTTCTCGACTGCAGCGAATGAACAGGAAGAAGAGACTGCCGTCGTTATAAAGCCGTCAGGAAGTTTCCCGCACTCGACTCCGTGGCTCATCCAGCATACGGAAGAGGAAGGGACATCACTGAAGAGAAGAGAATCGGTGTGGGTGACTGTGACCCTGCCGTATTCCCTTTTCTCGGCTTTCCTGCATTCTCCGCCGTTTTCATAGACCATGAGCTGCATTCCGTAGCATATACCGAGAACCGGTATACCCAGATTGAATAAAGCTTCATCGATACGTGGTGCATTCTCCTCGAATACTGTTGCAGGTCCTCCTGTAAGGATAAGTGCATCGGGATTGAAGGAAAGAATCTCCTCCGTTTTCATTTTATAGCTCTTAATCTCGCAGTATACGCCGCTCTGACGCACCCTGCGTGCAATAAGAAGGTTGTACTGCCCGCCGAAATCAAGTATAAGAACCTTTTTCATCTCAATCCTCTCTGAAGGTTACGGTGCCGTCGTCGTTTATCGCATCAATCACTGCAAGTGCCTTGTAGTTGATACCCTTCTCCCGGAGTTTGTCTCCTCCGCCCTGGAAGCCCTTCTCGACTGCAATGCCGACACCTTCAAGATGGCAGCCAGCCTCCTCCACGATATCCAGAAGGCCCTGAACGGCATTACCCTTGGCCATGAAATCATCGATGATGAGGACGTTGTCGCTCTCATGGAGCCACTCCTTGGAGACGATGAGTGTGAATTTCTTCTTGTATGTATATGACCAGATATCACTCTTGAAGAGGCCGTTCTCTATATTATCGCTCTTCGCCTTCTTTGCAAAAAGAAGAGGCACCCCGTATTCTTCCGCACATATCGTCGCAAGCGGGATGCCGGATGCCTCCGCGGTGAGTACCACAGTAATCCTGGAGGTGTCGAAAAAAGTCTTGAACTCCTTTGCGACAGCCCTCAGAAGAGCAGTATCGACCCTGTGATTAAGAAAACCGTCAACCTTTATGATATTACCCGGTAATACCTTTCCTTCCTTTAAGATTCTTTCTTTTAAAGCCT
>CAVJJV010000209.1:0-7097 GCA_963650055.1 Comamonas kerstersii
CTGTTGTAGGCATCGGTCACGGCAGCGTCCTCTGTTTTTCCGCTTCCGACTGCCCCGAGATATATGGTCCCGGAGTATTTCTTCTCCCAGGAATCAACCCAGTCGGGGCGTGTCGCGGAAAAAGAGAGCGAAAGCGGAATTAAAAGTAAGGTTATAAATATAATTATCTTGCGCATGTTCCAAGTAGTAGATTTGTCTTACCATTCTCAACAGTTATCGAAGAATAGGTCTCTGTGATTTCCTCTCCGTTCTGTAATCTGTATACAATCTCGAAGTCATATACACCCGGCTCGAGTGTCAAACCCGCAACGGATGCACGGGAAGGGAAGAACTGCCCCATCCTGGTGTCTGCAACCTCTGTTCTGTTGACTACATCAAGTGCCTCACTATAGGTCTTGTTTGCAGCCTCCTTGGCAACCTTCAGGGCAACTGTTGCAGCTGCGGCGGCAAACGGGCCGTTTGAAGCTGCGGCATTGTATGCCTTCTCTGCAGCCTGCATGGCGGCCTTGTAGGTCGTATCTGCGGCAAGCTTTGTTGAACTCATCTTCGTAAAGCCTCTGTAGAAGCTCTTGAGGTATTTACTCCTGACTGTCATTGCAAGCGTCTCTTTTGCAAGAAGACTGAAATCTTCGATAGGCTTAGCCGTTACACTCTGACCGTTTGAACACTTCAATGTAACGGAGACGACGCTTGTCGTATCGGACTCGAACCAGGGCCATGCAACAACATGATTGATCTTCTCTCCCGTGATGAGGTTCGGAGTTGTTGCCATAGCGGAGAATCCCTTCTTCGACCCGATAAGCCCTTCGAGACTTATGAGATTGACCCTCGCCATACCCGACGGAATCTCGATTTCGTCTGAAGTGACGACAGTATTATCGGTAAGCTTCTTCTGTATTCTTCTGTAATCGACCTCAGCATTCGATATGTCCCCGTTACCGCGGTACATAATCATGCTCACGTAGTCTACGAACGCCGATCCTGTGAAATCCTCGACTTCCTCTACTTTGAAGTATTTGAACGGATCGGGTGTGATTGCAAGAACAAGCTTCTCGAACTGGGACTGCTGATCCTCTGCATTGGCCTTGAAATCATTGAGTGCAATCTCGGCCTGTCTGACTTCGACCATGGCACTTTCGGAGTCTCCGTTCATCTCGTAGGCGATGGCTGCAAAGGTGTCGACGAGTATCTCCTCATACTTCTCGCCCGGGTAGGCGATCAGGTAGTCGTTCTTCAACAGTGCTCCGAGATTCTCCGATACACTCTGGACTCCGTACTCGTCGATTGCGTCATCTGCGGTATTGAGATCGTCTGCAGCCGCCTCATAGTCGCCGTTGTATAATTCGACAAGTCCCAGGTCCATGTAATAGAGGACCTTGTCGTTGTACTCGTTCACCTGTTCTTTAACGGCACTTACGGCCTCAGAGGTGTTTCCGTCTCTCAGAAGTCTCTGGGTTGCAGAATATGCATGTTTGCTGACTCCCATGTCCGTTGCACAGGAAAAAAGCAGAACAGAAAGTAATACTGTAGTAAATAATAAGATAATCCCCCTTCTCATAGTTCCCTCCTACCATCTCGCGGAAGCTTCCTGGACGACTTTCTTTATCTCATCGTTTTCTCCCGTCCAGATGATTCTTCCCGTCTCAATATCAACCAGTTCGCAATAGACGTAATATGTTCTCACGGACTGCTTCCCGCTCTTCTGGACGATTGTCTTTACAGAGCCCTGGAGCATGAAGTCCGCAGCATCCTCGTTGGCTATCGTCTTGGCCTGGTCATAGTTCGCCCATGCCATCTGATCCATGATCTCCCTGCGGGTCTCCACTTTCTGTGAGCTGTCGGCAATGAAGTCCGCCCTTCCACTGTTGATGAGGGCATTCTGCATCTTCTTCTTGATGATTGATGTGTCTATATGCTCGTCGCTGTCATTTCTGAATGTGCCGAGTACGAATACAGGAAGTCTGTTGTTCTCGATCTCGAATCTGTTGAGTCTCTGGGAGTCAAGACACTCGTCGACAAGAGACGAGCATACTATTGCAACGTCATTCTCGTTCCAATCCCCTGTAAGGTCGATCTGGGTATCGGACGAGACTCTCTTGACTGTCCCGCTTCCGATTGAAGCACACGAGACAAAGAGCACCATAAGTGCCACAGCGAGCACCAGGACAATACTTTTCTTCATATAATCCCCCTTAGGATGTTTTCCGTTTTAAATAGGATATCCGGCTGTATAACGTACCGTCAAGAAAAATAAAGTCAGATAAGAACATACTTTTCTGTCTGCTTTTCCGGGAAAATACACAGAGACAGAGGTAAAAATACTTACTCAGCTTTTTATTCTGCAAAGAAATAAGCAGGGCGTGATTATCATAAGACGAAGACGGAATTTACTCCGGAAAGAAAATCAAACTCATCTTTTGACGATTTTCGTTTTTTGGTTTAAGATAATTATATGTCATACACAGAATTATCAAATCAGTTTAATATCGGAGAAGACGTTTTCTACCCTTCCGTAGGGCTTTGTTCAATCCTCAAGAAGGAGGAGAGAAACGGGAAAAAATACCTCAAACTCTCATCTCTCAATACTGATTCAATAATTCTGCTTCCCGTTGATAATGCAGTTACTATGGGACTGAGACATCTCATAGAGAAGGACAGTCTCCTCAGGTGTCTCGAGACTCTCGATAAGCCTGAAGAGAGGGAGGAAAGCGAATGGAAACACAGGGTGGAGAAGAACATGAGGAGGCTCAAGGAGGGTACTCCCCTCTCCATCTGCCGGGTGGTATCATCGCTGTACAGAAGAAGTAGACAGCGCGAACTTCCGTCAGTCGAAAAGAAGCTCTATGACACAGCCCTCTCCATGCTTGTGGACGAAACGGTTTGTGTGTTAAAAAAGAACGAGGAGGACGTAAGGAAGCTGATCTTCTCTTACCTTGAAGGTTGTGCAGAGCTTTGATCTCATTCTCACTGCTGCAGGAAGCAGCACAAGATTCAACAATAATAACGGTATACACACAAAGAAGGAATGCGTTCTTATAGACGGGAAGTCCATACTCTCGCTCTCCCTCGAGCCGTTTCTCCTCATTCCGGGTCTGAAGAGAGTTGTCATAACATATCCCGAGGGACACAAAGACGATATTGAAAAAGCCCTCTCCTCACTCACTATTCCGTCAAGTATAAAAATATACTTTGTAAAAGGTGGTAAGAGTCGCACAGAGTCTGTACGCAACGGGGTGATGAAGCTCAGAAAGGAGAATACCACATCATTCCTCATTGCCGTACATGACGGAGCGCGGCCGTATATAAAGCGGGAGCTTATAGAGAAGATACTCGAAAACGCAGAAAAATACGGTTCCTCTGCGCCCTTCTTAAAACTCACGGATGCAGTAAAGAGCAGGGACGGAAAGTATGTAGTATCGTCCCTCGACAGGGAGAAGCTTGTGAGGCTCCAGACTCCGCAGATATTCAACAGGGAGAAATTCATCTTTCTCTACTCCTCGATGAGTGAGGACGCTTCCTACCAGGATGACGTGGAGCCCTATGTTCTCTCCGGGGAGAAGTGCTACCTGACAGAGGGGGATGAGGAGAACAGGAAGATAACATACAGGGATGACTTGAGGACGAATGAAATGCGCATAGGATATGGTAATGACATACACCGCCTTGAAGAAGGAAGGAAACTCGTACTTGGAGGAGTCGTGCTCCCCCACACTCTAGGAGAGGCGGCACACTCGGATGGGGATGTTCTTCTTCATGCCGTCATTGATGCCGTTCTCGGAGGATATGCCCTCGGAGACATCGGACACTTCTTCCCCCCTGAAGACGATGAGTGGAAAGACGCTGAAAGCACCAGGCTTTTAAAAATCATCCTCGAGAAGGTGAAACCGGAGATAGTCAACATCGACTCGGTAATTACACTTGAAGGCTTCAAGCTCGCTCCGTACATAACAGAGATAAGAGAGAGCCTTTCCGCCCTCCTGGGAATCGACAAGTCGAGGGTAAGCGTAAAGGCCAAAACAAACGAAGGCCTTGATACACTCGGAAAAGGGATGGCCGTCAAAGCCGAGGTGGTAATTCTCTTCAGATAATATGATACTTTGTCTTCAGGCCGGAGCAGCGGTTCTCAGGAATAATCCTCTCATGCTGCATCCTTCCCGCGACTATTGCCGGGTGTATGCCTATAGATGCAGCGAACTCTATGATCTCCCGGTCCGTAGTATACTTTGTCGGAGCAAAACGCTTATATTCTGAAGGTGGTATCAAAAAGTCGGATGCAAATTTATCCGCATCTACTTCATATTTCGAATCCATATCCATCATCTCCGCTGTGCTGCTCATAACAAATACCGTCTTCACCTTCTGCTGGAGGACATGTTTTATTTCATGGAAAAGTGAAAACCAGAACTTATCAGCATCCACGCCACGGTTATTCATCGCAAGAACAACCCGGCTGCCGTTGATCCACTTCACTGCACCGCTTATACCGGAATTCTTCAAATACGGGAGAAGTACAAATGCAACCCCGCACTCCGAGAATATCTCACGCATTCTCGGGATGAATACTTCCGGCTCCTGGATTGTCATATCTCTTAAAACAGGGAGAGATACTTTTAATTTCTCACAGTCAAATGGTTTAACATCAATATCTTTGGACAGATTGATTGCACTCTGAATCCATGCCCGAGAATTGACGATGTTCTTCAACTGCACTTCCGATACTGCGGTTCTGTAATTGACAAGGAAATCCGGCTCTGCAAGAATTCTGAGGTCCGAAACATACAGATAACCGCAGAGATTGGAAATCCTTTCGTGATGATTTCCCGTTTTCTTCAGACCGGCGTTATCAACAAAGAAGGAATAGTCAATCATTGATTCTATTTCCATCTGTCCATCAAGTCTCTTCTCCCTCTCGATTTCAAGAATCTTCTGATTATATGTCGTCTGGAGATTCATCCACACAGATATACTTGTACCAAGCATCGCCGATAGTTTCTCTGCAATATCATCAGAAAGACTGATCTGGCCGTTTATAATTGTACTCAGTGTCTTCGCAGTTGTCCCGAGGCGCTGTGCGAATTCAGCCTGGGTAATCCCCATGTCGAATATGACCCCGGCAATATAATAACCAGGATGAAAAGCTATCATATCTTTATACTCAGTATAATTATTCATAATGGTTTGACACCTCCGTCACAAGAAGAATTCTGATTGACCTGCACCCGGCCATAATATCACCCCCGACAATTATTTCTCCATCATCGTCACATGGACAAAATACAACACGGTAACCGGTATTCCCGAGGCGGATACTCCATTCATCCCTTCTTTTCCCTTTCAGCCTCTCGTAATGAAATGGAGGAAAAGAGATAATATCAAAAAAGGAATACGCATTCCGGATGAAGTTTTCCGCTGCTGCCAGTTTTATCTGGACCTGTTTAGGATAAGTCCATCGTTTGATGTATTCTGAGCTGAATTGTCTTTCAACCTTTGCACTCTTATAAGTTATCCGCATAAACCCATGAGCCCGTCGCAATCTCATAAAATCATTACCTTCAAGGTAACTTAAATTTACCATAAGTCAGACAGTATGCAAATATATTTTTTGAATTTTGTTACCCGGAAAGTAATCGATTTTAATCACACCGGTTTCAACCTGTCTTATTCTGACTGGAAGCGACAAGACAGAAAAAGAGGTACTGCCTGATGCCTTACCTCTTTTGTGTATGAATAATAAAGATATAACTCCTCGACCCCCTCCCGGGAGTTCTCTTTCATCAGTCGAGAAACTCTTTTCTCTCCGGAGTGAAGATATCGAGAAGAACGCCCTCCTCAAGACATACGGCGCCGTGAAGGACACCGCTTTCCTTGTATGTCGAATCGCCCGGAGAGAGAATCATCCGTCTTCCGCCGATTTCGAACTCGAATCTTCCGCTTATTACATACGAGCACTGCTCGTGTATATGTGTATGGGGCCTGCCGACTGCACCTTTTTCAAAGTGAAGCTCGCACACCATCAGATTCCCGCCGTGCGCAAGAACCTTTCTTCTGACACCCTCTCCGGCATCAACGGAAGGGATATCCTTCCCGATAAAGAAATTCTCCATTCAATCCTTCCCACTGATAAAAGCCGGATTTCTCCGGCTTTGAGTTCATTTCTTTGCAATGAGCATAGTTCTCGGGTCAAGCGCGACCTTCATGGGCTTCGGGATGTTCTCCCCGTGTGCTCTGACGACCGTGAGGTTGACCTTCTCATGCTTCTCGTCGAACTTGAGGGCGACAAGAACATCGATGAGCGGGAAATACTTCTCGAGAGTATCAGGTACACCGTACTCGTCGAACTTCACATCGGGTCTTACAGGAGAGACTGCAAACCATACCTCGATATTCATCTCCTTTGCAAATTCCTTGATCTTTGCAATGTCTTCCTCGCTGGCAATCGTAAGCTTGAACCCGTCGAAGAGGACGGCATCAGCTTTGAATGCACCGTGGCTGATCAATGACGAGAGGGAATCGAGGACTCTCTCGATCGGTACCTGCTCCTGGGAGAAGTTCATGACGACTCTGTTGGCAAGAATCTGGTTGTAGACATCCTGGGCATCATCGAGAGAATTGGACTCGACTATCTCCCTGTAGACTTCCTTGTACCAGTTGATGACGTGCTCGACGTTGCCGGAGAAGGAAACGTGAATTACGTTCTCACCCTTAAAGAGCTTATCTGTTGCGATGTGGACAAGGCAGGCTGTCTTTCCGACACCCTTCTTCGAGACGACGACTCCGAGGTTGCCCTTTCCGAGTCCTCCGTTAATTGACTCTTCGAAAACCCTGAGCGGGCTGACACTATTAAGCTGTTTTAAATCCATAATAAATCCTTGAAATCATTATAACACACAGCATATGGGCCGTGTGTTATATTTTTTCCTTATTTCTGGTTCTTCTTCTCGGCGTACTTCTTCTTGAGTTCGTCGGAAACGCTCATAGGAACCTTGCCGTACTTTGCAACTTCCATTGTGAACTCCGCCTTACCCTGGGTAAGAGAACGCAGTACTGTAGAATAACCGAACATCTCTGCAAGAGGTACTTCGGCGATGACTGTACAC
>CAVJJV010000210.1:0-2542 GCA_963650055.1 Comamonas kerstersii
CCCCAAAGGCAGAACCAGAATCTGCAGTGTTACCATTACACTACATCCCAATAAACGACAAGAAGAACAATAAAGAAAAAACTCTAAAGTTGCAATACCTTTTACGAATTTTCTCTAATTGTTTTTGAATGCCCTGACCCTGGCATAGCTTGTAAGGTTGTCCGAGTCGCGGTATCCGTCCATGAGGTACCGGTATCCGAGGCCCGCTATCATGGCCCCGTTGTCGGTGCAGAGCTTCAAGGACGGGAAGGTAACGGTGCAGCCTCCCTTCTCGAGTTCCTTGAGTTCCTTTCTGAGGAGTGAGTTTGCAGCAACGCCTCCTCCGGCACTGACTCGCACGAGGCCCGTATCCTTAAGGGCAAGCTTCACTCTCTTCATGAGTATTCCCACAGCCTGGCGCTGGAAGGATGCAGCGATATTCTCAAGTGTATCTTCACACCCCGGATTCAGGAACTGGTCCTTCTGGTTGATGACTGCAGTCTTGAGGCCCGAGTATGACATGTCATAGGGGTGTGTTGTCCTGTCGAGGGAGGGCCCGGGGAAGCGGAAGGCATTGGGGTCCCCCGTCTTACTGAGTCTGTCGATGACGACACCTCCGGGGTATCCCATCTCGTAGAACTTCGCAACCTTGTCGAAGGCCTCTCCTATTGCATCGTCGATAGTCGTACCGAGTACATCCACATCGCTGTATGAGTTCACACGGCATATTACAGTGTGTCCCCCGCTTACAAGGACCCCCAGGTACGGGTACTCGAGCGGGTTCTCGATCTGGGAGGCGTAGAGATGCGCCCTTATGTGGTCGATTCCAATATAGGGTATTCCGAGGCCCTCGGCGAAGCCCTTCGCAAAGTTGACACCGACAAGAAGGGATCCCAGGAGCCCGGGTCTGTTCGTGACTGCAACGGCATCGAGGTCCTCCTTCTCTATCCCCGCCTGAGCGACGGCGGATGAAACTACCTGGGAGATCCATTCTGTGTGGAGTCTGCTCGCAAGCTCCGGGACAACTCCCTGATAGGGCTTATGGAGCTCTATCTGGGTTGCAATAACATTACTTAATATCTCTCTACCATCACGTAAAACCGCTGCCGAACATTCATCGCAGCTTGTCTCTATTCCCAATACAAGCATCAATCGTCTCCAGGCTCATCCCCGTCACAGAGATAGACCGAGAGGGATGAAAAATTGATTATTGCATTGATTTCATCCTCCGAGAGTCCGCTCTCGAAGAGGTAGTCATAAACCTTGCCGTTCCACGGCACCCCGATAAGGGCTCCTTTCCTGGACCTGTCCACAAGAGATTTGAAATACTCGCTGTTCAACTGCAGCTGTATCGTCGAGGGATCAATCTTTATCTCTTCCATAATGTTCTCCATAAATCAGGAATAACCACACCTATAGAATAATCAAAAAATCCCTTAGATAAAAGAGCCGGAAGATATTTTGTCTCCTCCGACTCAGTCCCCTCAGTCTTTTTCTCTCTTTTCCCCCCTGAGGTAATACGCCTCCGTCTCGGATGCCCAGTCGGGAGAGAGCGTTCTCCCTTCCCTGAAGGATGAAATCGCTTTCTCCATACTCCTGTATCCCGAGCGTGTTCCATAGCCGTCGGCTCTCCAGCTCGACGCCCTGTCCCTTCCGATTCCCATTCTCTCGGCAGCGTTCACGGAGTCGATATTGGCCCCGAGGAAGATGAACTCCCAGCCGTATTTCCCCTTCTCCAATTCAATCATCTCTCTTACCTTCCGGAGAGTGTAGAACCTGCTTGCATTCTCCATCCCGTCTGTGTTGATGATGAAAATCGTCTTCTCCGGAACATCCTCCGCACGGGCATACTTATGAACATTTCCTATGTGGTGGATTGCCGATCCTACGGCATCAAGAAGCGCCGTAGTTCCTCCGACATAGTAATCCTTCTCTGTCAGCTCCGGGACTTCATTTATATCGACTCTGTCGTGGATGACAGTGGAAGTGCTGCTGAAGAGCACGGTCGAAACCAGCGCTTCCCCTTCCTTCTTCCTCTCCTCTTCGATAAGTGCATTGAAGCCCCCGATGGTGTCCCTCTCGAGGCCGTGCATGGAACCGCTTCTGTCAAGAATGAATACAATCTCAGTCAAATTCTTTCTCATCTTCTCCTCCTGATTTATGGTACCATGATACATAAGAAGGAAAAGAGAGCGGTCGCACGTGAAGCGACATTTAGAGAGTATTCTGCCCCAGAAGCACCTGGTCGTAGTAGAAGAGTGTCTGATTGATGGTAATTACAGAATACTCCCCCTTCTCGACAAAGTATTTGACTATTATATCCCCCACACATGAGGAAGACATGGAGTATCCGGCTCTGGCAACAAGCTCTACAAGTTCGGGCCACTTCAGCTCCAAGGAGAGCGCAAGAGCGAGGGCCGTTGATTTACTGGGCTTATAGTCGTCATTGCTTCTTATCTTCGAAAAGAGCTTACGGTCTATATTCGCCCTCTTGTAGCACTCGACTTCCTTGATGTTCTTCTCCCTGATGATGCGGAAGAGCATATCGTGGAAGCCCTCGTCC
>CAVJJV010000210.1:2552-3326 GCA_963650055.1 Comamonas kerstersii
TGGAGAAGCGGAGAATATCGTCAAGAGACTCCCCGTCTTTAAATAAATGTTCATCGAAACGTAAAGAAGGAGAGAAATCCTCCCTCTCCTCAAGGTTGTCGTCGATATATTCCTTTACGTTCTCGAAGAGCTCGTGTGATATCCGGAAAGCCTTCTCGTCGTAGACGACAAGATAGACAGTAAGTTCGTTATCCCTCAAGTACGAAGTAATTGCGTCGGTTGCGGTGCGGAGAGCCAGCTCCTTTGGAAAGCTGTAGTACCCTGTGGAGATGAGAGGAAAGGCAATCGTCTTGAGGGAAAGAGAAGAAGCGACTCTGAGAGAGCTTATATAGCACGATCTGAGTTTCTCCTCCTCTCCGTCGTTTCCTCCCCTCCACTTCGGGCCCACCGTGTAGATGATGTAGGAAGCGGGAAGAGAGCAGCCGTCGATGTATACAGCATCCCCGACTTCACACATTTCCAGCCGAGAGAGAGCGTTCTCAATCTCAAAGCCGCATTTACTTCTTATTGCGTAGTCGACACCGGTACCGGGCCTCAGGTGTCTGTTTGTAGGACATACGACTGCGTCTACACTCAGTGTTGTGATATCTGCACGGATGATTTCAAGAGGCATGGTTCAATTTCCCCCGTAGAATGTACATATCATATCGCTCTGCCAGTACTCGAGGCTCTCCATATCCATGACGGTGATCCTCCCGTCCATGGAGGCGGCCCCGGTGTCGATGGCGGCAAGATGGAAGAAAGAGGAGAAGAAAGGCTTGTCCCCTATAATCG
>CAVJJV010000211.1:0-2985 GCA_963650055.1 Comamonas kerstersii
GTTGCAGGAGGAGAAGACAACGTTATCCCCTGGATAGAGAAGGAAGTTATTTCTGAGCTCCTGGAGTATTATCATGAGTATATACCGGAAGGTGAGAAATCACTTATAGCGGTGATGGCAGCAGTCAACAGGGGAACGGGAAACAGGTCGTTATCATCATGGACGAATGGGATGTACTTGTCAGAGATTATTCAGTGACGGCACAGGAAAAGGTCCTCTTATCCTGCTCTTGTCGTCGAGCTCAAGTGGAACAGGAAGGCCCTCTCTGCGATAAACCAGATAAAGAAGAACTATCCGGACTCCATAAAGGAGTACACGGATAATATTCTACTAGTCGGCATCAGCTACAGCAGGAAGACAAAGGAGCACGAGTGTAAAATAGAGAAGCTTTGAAGGCTTCTCTATTTGAACTGGTTTTTAGTTTATTCCCACTGTTTGATGCCCTTGAGGATCTTCTCCTCGCTGCGCTTCTTCGGGTCTATTCTGAATTCTATCCTCTTGACGATTCTCGTCATGACGGCTGCAATCACAAAATAGATTACGGCAGTTGCAATGAGGGGGAAGAAGGCTTCATAGGTGCGGCTTCTCACGAGGTCCGATATCTTTGTCAGATCAAGTACGGCTATATATCCTACGACACTGCTCTCCTTTATGAGCGTTACGATATCATTACGGTAGATGGGGAGAAAATGCCGGGCCGCCTGGGGAAGCAGTATCTTGAAGAAAGACTGGCTGTCTGTATATCCGAGGGCTTTTGCTGCTTCAAGCTGTCCGTCAGGGACTGCCTTGCATCCTACAGAGAGCATATCGTACATGGAGCACGAGAAAATCAGGGTGAATCCCACGACGCTCACCCACATGCCGCTGAGGCGTGACGAGCCGAAGATAATGTAGTAGAGAATCATCAGGAGCAGTACTGTCGGCATTCCCTCGATAAGCCAGTTGTAGAAGTTGTTTACAGCATTCGCAACTACATTGCCGTGTCTGCACGAGAGATATATGCAGAAGCCCAGGAGGGTTCCGAGTACTATCGACGAGAGTGTGATGAGGATTGTAACTCCAGCCCCCTGTAAGAAGAGCTTCCATCTGTTCTCCCTGATGAATGTCTTATTGAAGCTGGATCCAAGCTTCTCGAAGAATGCGAGTGTGCTGCTGTCTTCTCCTATGACGACAAGGTTGATCGGGGTTGTGTAGTAGACGTCGGAGAGTGTTCCCGTTTCATTACGCTCCTCGCTGACGACTATGTTCATTCCTATGTCGTACTTCCCGGTCTCGACACCCGGGGCTATTGATTCGAACGGCACTTCATAGAAGACGGGCTCATAGCCGTAGGCGAGGCAGAAGCGCGAGATGAACTCCACGTCATAGCCGGAAAGAGTGCCGTTGCTGATGAAGGAGAAGGGCTCGTAGCCGCCTTCGACTGCAATGCTTATCTTTCCGTTTTCACCTGTGAACGGCTCAAGGGAGAATGTACTTGTCTCGGGGTCGAAGTTGTTAATCCAGTAGTCGTAAAGATAGTCCGATGTTCCGTCTTCCTTACATTCCGCTATGAACTCGTTGAGCTCCCCGAGGAGTCTATCCTGCTTTTCGTTGTTTCCGATAATGCATGTAGCGTTTATATAGCCTGCAACTTCATCGAGTGTCTCGAGTTCAGGGTGATTCGCCTTCTGGATACCGTAGCTGACACCTTCGATGAGGTACGCATCGACCTTGCCCGATGTCAGGGCGTAGATCATATCGTTCGGCATCGTATAATACTGGAAGGTTGTATGGGGTACCCTGTCCTTGATGAGCTCTTCGTAGAGGACGGCTGTCTGGACAGCTATGTTCTTTCCGTCGAGGTCCTCGATCGGGGTGTCCTTCGGATATTTTGCTGCAGCGAGCGGAAAGGCGGAAAGGAGCATGAGGAATATAAGCGGCATCAATAATGTTCTTTTCATCTTTTACTCCTCCACCCAGCCGAAGCTTATGTCGATGCGGTTGACGTAGCCGGATGCGTCTTCCACATGGTATTCCTTAAGCGTTGTCGTCTTATCTGCGATGATTGACAGGAAGAGCTCGTTGTCGCTCTTCGTGGCCTCTGCAGGCTCACCCTTGTAACGCACGAAGAGTGAGAGCGTGTCGCTCTTCTCGGAGTATTCGACGGTTGCGATAATATCGGGGTCGTCTTCATAGGCCGCAATGTTGTTGATGCAGATTTCCTCTATGGCGATGCTGAGCTTACTCAGTCTCTCCGATTCGATGAGGAGCTTCTCGCCGTAGGACATCAGTTCCTCGTTCATTGCCTCGAGGTCGAACTCCGTCGAGTTGATTCTGTAGACAAGTGTCGTGAGGCGCTGTATGAATCTTCTCGTCTTCTCCTTCTGCGGGTGGTCGAAGATTTCTTTCGGTGTCCCCTCTTCATATATCCCGCCTTCGTCCATGAAGAAGATTCTGTTTGAAATCTTACGGGCGAAGTCCATCTCATGGGTGACGATCATCATCGTGCGGCCGGACTTGGCAAGCATCTTTATTACCGACTGTACCTCCCCGATCATCGAGGGGTCGAGAGCACTTGTCGGCTCGTCGAAGAGGATGATTTCCGGGTCCATTGCAAGGGCTCTTGCTATTGCCACACGCTGTCTCTGACCGCCTGAGAGCTCATCGGGGTATGAGAATACCTTTGTTGCAAGACCGACGCCCGTCAGGAGCTCCATAGCCTTGTCGTAGGCTTCCTGCCTCCCTCTCTCGAGGAGGGTGATCTGGGGATTCATTATATTCTCTATCACAGTCTGATGCATGAAGAGGTTGAATGACTGGAAGACCATTCCCATCTTCTTTCTCACCTCATTGAGATCACATCCCTTCTTTGTGATATCGACACCGTCGACGATAATCTCTCCGCTTGTCGGCTCCTCCAGCATGTTGATGCACCTCAAGAGGGTACTCTTGCCGGTGCCGCTGGGGCCTATGACTGCGATGACGTCACCATTGTTGATTGTGACG
>CAVJJV010000212.1:0-2883 GCA_963650055.1 Comamonas kerstersii
ACAGTCGAGAGAGTGATGAGAAGAACGGAGAGGAGAAATGGAGGTGCCATTATGGAGAGGAACTCTCCGTCGGGGATGTTGAACTTCGAGTAAAGATAGAGGTTCTGAGGATTACCGAACGGTGTCAGCATGCCCCCGAGGTTTGCCGCTATATTCTGCATTATGAAGCAGAATTTAAGATACTTCTCCTTATCAGTCATCGTCAAAACAAGGGTCCCGAGGGGAAGAAAGGTAAGAAGCGCCATGTCGTTTGCTATCAGCATGGACCCAATGAAGGTGATGTAGACGATTGCAAGTACGGCGGTGCGGGCTGAAGTGAAGATTACGGTTATCTTTCTTGCAATGAGATAGAAGAAGTTCATATCCTTCAATCCCGATACAACGGCAAGGACACAGAAGAGACATGTGAGCGTCTTGAAATCAAAATAACCGATGTATTCCCCGTCAGGCGGAACGATGACAGAGGTGATTAGAGCGAGGATAAGGGCAATCACCATAACTATGTTCTTCCTGATGAAGGATGCTAAAAAAGAGGAGTGTGCACTCACTCCATTCTCCATTTCTTTCATACCGTGAGAAAGTATAATCAAAGCATGATCTGAGTCAATCGGAGAATGAAGCGAGAAACTTTCTCGTCCTCTCCTTCTCGGGAGAAGAGAAAATCTGCTCGGGGTCTCCCTCCTCGACGATTACTCCCTTGTCCATGAAGAGAGCCCAGGATGAGATACCCTTTGCAAAGTTCATCTCGTGGGTGACGACGACCATCGTCATCTTCTCTTCGGCGAGGTCCCTGATGACCTTGAGAATCTCCCGTGTGAGTTCGGGATCGAGAGCGGATGTAGGCTCATCGAAGAAGAGAACTTCGGGGTTCAGCGCCAGAGCCCTCGCAATCGACACTCTCTGCTTCTGTCCCCCCGAGAGCTCGGAGGGGTACGAATACGCCTTGTCCTCAAGTCCCATCCGCCTCAGTAGAGAAATCGCCCTATCCTCTGCCTCGGCCTTATCCATTCTGAGGACGGCTCTCTCTGCCTCCGTCACGTTCCTCAATACCGAGAAATGGGGAAAGAGATTGAAGTTCTGGAAGACGAGCCCCGTTCTGAGACCTATTTCCCTTCTCTCCTTTTCTCTACGATATACAGCAATACCATTCTTATCTTCAAAGAGACTCTCGCCGTCGATGTAAAGCGAGCCTCCGTCTGCCGTCTCGAGCTGGGTGATGATTCTCAAAAGCGTCGATTTACCCGAACCGGAGGGTCCTATCACGGAGAGGACCTCACCCTTTTTGAGTGAAAATGAGATATCCTTGAGAACCTCCACCTCACCAAAGCTCTTTCTTATGCCTTCAGCTTTAATCATCTCTTTCATATAAGACTCCCTAGTTATAGTAATCCATCTTCTTTTCAATGAAAGCAAAGAAAACCGAGACGATGTAATTCATGATGAAATAGAAGACACCTGCAATGAAGATGGGCATCGTCGAGAAGACCCTCGAGGCCGACGTCTGGGCGACCCTGAAGAGCTCGATAACTCCGATTGTGGAGGCAAGAGCCGTATCCTTGACAAGGGTTATGACTTCGTTCCCGAGTGACGGCATCACAGTCTTCATGACCTGCGGGAGTATTATGTGGAAGAAGGTGTGGCCTTTTGTAAATCCCAGCACTCTGCTCGCTTCATACTGTCCCCTGTCCACAGCCTGGAGCCCCGATCTGTAAATCTCGGCAAAATATGCACTGTAGTTGATTGTAAACGCAATTATCGCAGCGGTGAAACGCTGGAAGGAGAAACCGAATAGATAATAAGGCGCAAAATAAAAGAAAATGAGCTGCAGGATGAGAGGAGTTCCTCTCATTATCTGGATATACAGGTTCACGATGAACGAGAGGGGCTTGAATCTACTCATCTTCCCTCTGCAGACAACAAAGCCCAACGGCAGAGAGAACAATAGGGTAAGTGTAAACACCTTCAAGGAAACAAACATCCCCTCCAGGAGCTGCAGCATCAATTTTCCCATATCTATTTACCTACGACAGTAATGTCTGCTCCGAACCACTTTTCGGCAATTGAGGCAAGCGTTCCGTCAGCTGCCATATCGTTGAGGGCAGACTGGACAGCATCCCTGAGGGCAATATCACCCTTTCTGAAGCCGATGCCGTACTCCTCGTTCGCTAGTCCCTCGTCAAGAACCTTGAATATACCCTTGCCGGATCTGGAAATATTATCGTTTGCAACAAGAAGGTCCATGATGACTGCATCCACTCCCCCGATTTCAAGGTCCATCAAAGCCATCAGATTGTCATCGAATTCGACAATCTCCTTAACGCTCTCCTTGAAGCCCTCGGTATCTTCGATGGCATCCTCGGCAGAAGATCCCGCCTGAACACCGATTGTCTTACCCTTGAGGTCGGAGAGTGAATTGATACCCGAAGAAATCTTGACTACCGCCACCTGGGCATTGTCGACGTACGGCTCGGAGAATGTCATTGCCTTGAGTCTCTCTTCGGTGATTGTAAAGCCGTTCCAGATACAGTCGATATTGCCGGTCTGGAGCTCCTGCTCCTTTGCCGCCCAGTCGATCGGCTGTGCTACAAGCTCGACGCCGAGCCTCCTGCAGACTTCCCTTGCTGTGTCGATATCGAATCCGACAATTTCTCCGTCTTCATCCCTGTATCCCATAGGAGGAAACGAGTCGTCAAGACCGAGAACGAATTTCCCCTTCTCCTGAACCTTCTTCAATGAATCATCCACAGAGGAACTTTCCTTTGCACCGCCTGCGGTAAGAGAAAAAACTGTAAAAACGACAAGTAATAAAGCAATAATCTTCTTCATGGCTTTTCTTCCTATTGGGAGAAGTATAGATATTTTTAATATGCATGAAAAGTGTAT
>CAVJJV010000213.1:0-6156 GCA_963650055.1 Comamonas kerstersii
GCCTTATAGAGCATTACGGAGAAGTCTGTCGTCATGCTGTTGTATTCGAGAATGAAAGTCGGAGTCGACACTTCGCTATCGCTTCCTCTCAAGATATACTTCACAGTCAACTTATCTGCACTTCCTTTGTAGCTTACAGTATCCTGTGTATCATCATAGGTCAGATTGAGCTTGATTCCGCTTCCGAGTCCCGAGAAATAACCGTAGTCGACAATCGCTTCGCTTGAGGATGTGTTGGAGACAACCTTGGCTGTACGGACAGTATTGTCATTGACCTTTGTTGTATCGTTTCCTTTATAGAGATTCAGGATATCACCATAGTCGCATGTATAGCCGTAGCCGTTTGCCTTCGTGTACTTTGTTGTTGTACTGCTGTTTATAGTTACATCTTCGTCGCCGGGGGAAATCAGGTAGCCCGAGATCCCGCTTGTCGGGAGTGTAAGGTAATTCTTTCTGAAGTAGACCTTCTGTGTAATGGAGTCGAGTCTGTTGCCGTCACTGTCAAGAAGACTGATTGTTATTTTATCTGTTCTCTTCTTGGCGTTGTCCTTATCTGTCGTCCATGTCCACTTTGCATCATCCGTGTCATCATCCTTGAAAGAGTAGAGTGTGACTTCAGGCTTCTCAATGCTCTTCTTGTATTTGACACTGAATGTATACGAGGAAGTTCCGCTTGTAGTCACCACATTGGAGGATTTTGTCTCTTCTCCGTTGTTGTAGGACCACTTGAAGTCGATCGGGTCCGTGACTGAAGAGGATGCGTTTGTGGAGCTGCCGTCGATGAGGGAAACTGTTACAGATACCGTCTGCCACTTGCTTGTGAGGTAGATGTTCGTGTTTTTGTACTCCTTGTCTTTACTGTCATACGTGCAGTCGATAGTTGTAACTTTCGAATCTGTAATGCTCCAGTCCGAACCTGTCTGGATGTCGTAGATTGTAACCCTCGGTGCATCATAGGTTGTTACTTTTCCTTCATCATCTGTATAAGAATCCTTGTAGTCTTCACGGTATTTGACTGTTATTGTCGCCTGGCCGTTTGTGAATGAGTCTACAGTGGCACTCACATTCTGGTTGGTGCCGTCATAACCGTCTGCATACTTGTATCTGAAGGAGATACCGGATGTGGATGTGATGGTGGAATCAGTACCGGTGGAGTTGGAACTGTTCTCGTCGCTGTCCTTGAGCTTGATGACAAGTGTCTTTGTAACTGTCGCCTTGTCCATGTAGACGATGCCGAAGTTATTGGACTTGTCGGACTGGATAGTTCTTCCTTCAACCTTCACGAGGCCGTAGTCCTTGTGGAATGCCAGGAGATAGATCGTCTTGCTGTCCGCATCCTTGCCGTAGGCGGGGTTTGTTGTCAGCCATCTGAGGTTTGAGATGGAGAATGACCCGTCTGCTGCTGTCTTTGCAGAGGGTACGGTGGTGTCTGTGAACTCGCTCTTTCCGTCCCATGATGAATACTTATTGCTCCAGGTGCTCTCGTTGTCATATGCATATACCATGACATCTGCGATTCCGCCCGAGGATGTGGAGGATGTCTCGCGCACACTCCTGTCCTTGACTGTTCCGCTTATCGCGGAATCGAAGACAGCCGAGCAGGCTGTGAGCATTAAGAGTGTTATGAGCACTAACGAGGATAGTTTAATTATTCTTTTCATCTGATGTATTCTCCTTGGCTTCATCGGCCTTCTTTTTATTTATTTTTCTATATGCTCTCTTGAGCTTTCCCTTTTCCAGGAGGTAGTAGTAGACAGGCATCATATAGAGGGTGAGGATTGTACTTGTTGCAAGTCCTCCCATGATCACCTGGCCCAGCGGGGCGTAGATCTCGGCTCCCTCTCCCTTGGCCACTGCCATGGGGATGACACCGAGGACTGTCGTGAGTGTCGTCATGAGGATGGCCCTGAGACGGGATGCCGTTCCTTCGGCTGTCTCCTTGTCCAGGATATCCTTCTCCTCCTCGAAGGAGAGGAGTCCGAGGGTATCGGTATACTCATCGAAGTATATCCCTCTCTCTGTAAGAAGAGCCTCTCTGTCCTGCTTTCTTGCAAGGTTTGCATAGTCCGCGATGACGATGCCGTTGTTGACGAGCATGCCGACAAGCGAGACAATTCCCAGAATCGAGACGATGCTCATCGAGGAGTTGAATACCGTAAGTGCCAGGACGGCTCCTATGATACAGAAGGGAAAGAGCAGGAGGATCAGGAACGGCTGGTCGAAGCGCTCGAATACCGCAACCATGACAAGGTAGACAAGGAAGATGGCCACAAGGAGGGCTTCAAGGAGCGGGGTGAGGGAACTCTCCACGAGGTCTCCCAGACCGCTTGTCTTCGTCGTTACGCTGCTGTCGAGGGGATTCTCCTTCAGGTATGCGTTGATCTTCTCCGTTACGCTGTCGGTACTCTCCGTTGTAAGAGTTGCAGATATCGAGAGGGAGTTCGCCCTGTCGTCGTGGTTGATCTGGCTCAGGCTCTCGTCGAGGGTCAGAGTCGTGACATTTCCGAGAGGTATCGTTGCACCTGCAAGGGAAGTAATCTTTATATCATTAAGCCTGTCTTCCGTGAGACTCTCGTCCTGGACATCACTGTAGAGGTGGATATCGTACCGGGAGTCCGTGGATTCATCGGTATACTTTCCGATATCTGTTCCGTAGAAGAGGATGGCTGCAGTGAGACCTGCCTCCTGGGCGGGAACGCCGAGGGAGGTAAGGTAGTCGTAGGTACCGTTGATGACGGCGGTCTTCGTGTCGTTCGTTGCGTTTATCGATACCGTCATTACCTCGGGGTATGTCAGAAGCTGCTCCTCAATCCTCTCCGCTTCGCTGTAGAGGATATCACTGTCTTCACCGACAAGTGTCAGACCGTATCCTCCTCCGTTCGATACGAGGTTGATGAGTCTGTCGAATCCTCCGTTGGTGACGCTGACAGTTGCATCGGGCACCTGGCTCGAGAGCGCCTCCTGAAGCTCCCTCATGATGACATGGATGTCCCTGTCTCTGTCCTTGACGGGGACGAGGACGGCATGAATGGCACCTTCACTCTTCTTTGCCTGGCTTACGGCTCCCATGTCCTTACCCGAGTATACGACATCGGTCTTGAGCTCTGGGGTCATATCGATGAGGATGCTCTCGATTCTGTTCATGGCCTTCTCGGTATCTTCGAGAGAGTAGGTCTCCGGGAATGATACTCCTATATAGAAGTCTCCGTTGTCCGTTGAAGGAATGAAGGAGAACTGCATGTTCGGGAGTACGTAGATGCTGAGTGCGAGAACCAGGAGTCCTGCAAGGAGCATGAACGGGGTATGACGCTCCGTGAAGTAGAGACTGCGGGCATACTGTTTTTCGACGGCTCCGAGTCCCTTGACAATGAAGTTCTCCCTCTTGGGCTTACGCTTGTCATCGTCCTCCTTGAGAAGTTTCTTCATGAGGAACGGAATGTATATGATGGCAACGACGAGAGATGCCGCGAGGCTCATCATGAATGTCACCGAGACATCCTTGAGAATCTGTCCGACAAGACCGCTCATCATTGCAATCGGTAGGAAGACGACGATTGTCGTAAGCCCCGATCCCATGACGGAACCCGTGACGTCGTCCGTACCCTTGAATATGGATTCGTTGACTGTATAGAGAGCCTTTCCGTTCTCATCTGTCGCCTGATAGAACCTGTAGACCTGGTCGAGTACGAGGATGGCCGCTCCGACTATATTGCCCAGTGCGACGACGATACCCGAGAGGGAGAGCAGGTTGACCGTGATTCCCATCAGCTTCATTCCGATGAATGTGAAGAAGATCGAGAGAGGAATACTGAGGCCGATGATGATTGTGGCTTTCCAGTCCGAGAGGAATATGAAGATGACGATGACGGCGATGATGATGCCCATGACACCTGATTCGATGACGGTGGAGAGGGAAGAGTTGACGAGTGTCGAGTCATCGCTGACCATTGTGAACTTCAGCGCTCCGTTGCTCTTCTCCTCCTCTTCCTCGAGAATCTTCTTGATCTTGTTCGTTATTTCAATTGTGTTTCCATCGCTTCTCTTGCAGATATCGACGGAGATGACTTCGCGTCCGTTTCTCGTGACGATGAAGTCTCCCGCCTTGTAGTCAAGGGTTATATCTGCAACGTCTCCGAGTCTCACCATGCCGCCGTCGAGGGAGTAGCCTACGGGAAGAGCGGCTATTTCATCGAGGGAGGAGAACCTTGAGTCGAACTTGGCATCAATCTCGGTTCCTGCATACGAGACGGAGTCAAGAGGAATGGAGTAGTTGTTGTAGGAGAGCATCTGATAGACGGCAAGCGGGCTTATGCCTCTGCTGTTGAGTTCGTCCATCTTCAGCTTGACATCGACTGTTGCTGTCTTTGCGCCGTTGACGGTTATCGAGGAGACACCGGCTATCTGCGAGAGCTGGGGTTTGATCTCGTCCTCTATGTATTCTCCGATGGCGTTGATGTCGTCACCCTCCGATTCGACCACGAACGAGGCAATCGGGAGCATCGAGGTTCCTCCTACGAGTGCGTAGGGGCGTCCGGAAATACCTGACGGGAGGTCGTCGATGAGGTCGTCGATACGGTTTCTGACTTCGTCTATCTCGTCATACGGGTCGATTCCGTCCTGGTATGTTATTGCGACAATCGAGGCGCTGTTTATACTCTGGCTCGTCATGCTCTTGAAGTTCGGCAGCGTGACGAAGTCATCCTCGAGTATATCTGTAACCGTCTCCTCGATATCCTGGCTGGATGCACCGGGGTAGATGGTCAATACGTAGACCATCGGGTTCGAGATATCGGGTAGGAATTCTGTGTTTGTGTCGCTGACAGCCATCAGGCCGAATACTCCCAGTGCAAGGAGCGTCATGGCTATGATGACGGGATGTGCGACTGGATAACGGGTAAGTTTCATTTCAGTTTTCCTCTACAATGTTCACGGCCTCTCCGGAGAATATGGAGCTCTGTCCGGAGATGATGAATGCCTTGTCTTCCAGACCTTCGGGAAGAAGAACGTATTCGTCGTTCATGAAAGCATCCGAGAGGTCTACATATGCTGCAGTGGATGTTGTTTCATCCACATAGTAGGCGGAACCGTCCAGTTTGAGGACCTTTCTGTCTATCGTGTATCCTTCTCTCTCCTCGACATTGATGCTTACCTTTACATACATGCCGGGCCTGAAGAGAGACGGGTCGTCGAGCTTGAGGTAGAGCTTGAAGTTTCTGCTTGACGAGTCGATATAAGGGGAGACGGCCTTGATGGAGGCTGTAGTCACGGCCTCTCCGGAGTACTGACTCTCCGGTTTTGTCACAGTTATCACCATGTTTGATGTGTCTCCTGTGAAGAGAGAGTAATACTTCTCTCCGAGGTTCAGGTTGACTACAAGGTCCGTGATATCGGCAATGAGTGCAATCGGTGTGCCCTTGGCTGCTGTGCTGCCCCTGCTCGAGACTGTCTTGAGAACCGTTCCCGATGCATGTGCAGTTACATCTGTATATGAGAGCTGGAGCTCTGCAAGCTCCATCTGCGCCTTGTATGCATCCCTCTGTGCCTTTACGGTATCATACTCCTGCTGGGAGACGGCAGCGGATGCATAGAGCTTCTCGACTCTCTCGAATGAACTCTCGTAGGCAAGGTATGCAGCCTTTGCCTGCTCGAGCTGGAGTCTGTACGGCTCCGGGTCGATTTTTGCAATTACATCACCCTCGTTTACATAGTCTCCTTCCTGGACAAGGTATTCAAGAATGGTGCCGTCCACATACGGGGTGACGGGTATCGTGGAGTCTGCACTTACGCTGCTCGAGAGTGTGACTATCTTCTTCACTGTCCTGACCTCGGCCTTCGTCACTTCAACAGGAGTCGTCGGCCTGTTGTACACGGTCTCCGTTCTTGTCGAATAGAACCATCTGAGAAGGAAGAAGAGACCGATGAAGATTGCAATCAACACCGAATACATGAGTACAGTCTTTGCTCTGCTTGTTTTTTTATCGTTCATATATCCTCGCAAATAACAGTTTCGAAATATATCCAATAAACATAAATAATCAATATTAAAGATACACAAAACATAAAAAAGAATAAAATCCAACACTTTGACGGTTGCATGTTTTACTTTTATTAATTACTTATATGTTTAGGAATTAGCTCAATTGAATAAAACAAATC
>CAVJJV010000214.1:0-4722 GCA_963650055.1 Comamonas kerstersii
GCTCCATCACAAACCAGCTTATCACATCCCCTGCAGCATTCTTCGGAAAGGTAGGCCCGCCCGGGCCTCAGTATCACTTACCTGAAATCACAATGCCGTCAACGGCAACAAAGGGCAGGATGGCCGAACCGTCGTTCTGCCTCTCTTTCGATATCCCCTTTATGCAATTGAGCATGGAGAGAAGATTTCCGTTTATCATCGTCTCGCTGACGGCTCCCTTTATTTCACCGTTCTCTATGTAGAAGCTTGACTTTGCAACGCCGGAGAAATCACCGTTGACCGACGGGTGACCGCCTGAGAAACCTCCGACTATGAGCCCCCTCTCCGTCTTTCCGATAATCTCCTCGAGTCTCTCCTCTCCGCCGTCCATTACGATATCACGGCTGGAGTTCCTGGTGACGCTGTTTCCTGTCTTATTTGCTGCATAGAGCGAGAGCAGGAAGGAGTTGAGTACTCCCTTTTCTATTACCGTTACATCTTCTGTAATGAAGCCGTCGTCCGTGATGAGCTCTCCCATTACTATTTCGGGGTTTGAAGATTCAAGCTTTATCGTGATGCGTTCGTCTGCAACCTTCTCTCCTTTTCTGTCCTTCCACATGCTGACTCCACTCTGGATCATGGAGTCCGAAATGTATGCGAGAATGTATGAGAGGAATTGATTGAAACACGAGGGGGTGAAGATTACTGTTCCTGTGAACTTGCCGCCGGTGGATGTTGTTGCGAGGCTCTTCGATTTGCTCTGGAGGTCGTAGGAAATCGAGCTGAGTTCTATGAACGGGCGCTCGAGAGTCTTTAGAGCGGCAGACGAGTAGTTCATCCCGGACGTCACCCCACCCTCATGTGCGGAGTAACCCAGGTAGAAGTCATAGAAACCTCCTTGAGAGTGCCAGTCTGTACCGTTGGAGTTATGGTAGACTGTATTGAAGTGTGTGTGCTCGCCGACAGTGTCCATGACAAGTAGGTTGGGGTAGTTTGACTTTATGTAGTCCAGAAGTTCCTCAAGTCTCGAGAAGAAACGTGATAGGTCATCCTCATCCTTTCTGTCCACATCTTTTCTTCCTTCTCCTGGTGCTATATCGTACGCCTCGTCTGGCTCTGATGAGAGGGCGGAGAGAAGCGCTTCATCTATCGTCTTTTCGATTGCATCACCTCCGAGGTCGGAGCTCTTTCCCGTTCCCTTCCTTCCGTCCTTGAATACAGTGAGTGAGAAGGCTGATGAGAATGTCGTTCTCAGAAGAGAGAACTCGCTGTTCTTCGCCGTGAGCTCCTCCTTCCTGCTTTCAGTTACAGTGTAGGCGAACTTATCGACGCCTTTCGTCTTGAGACACTCGTCTATCATTTTTGAAGTAGTATCAAGTTCTCTCATTATCTTCCTCCAATCATGATTCTGCACCTCAGCTGCGGGCCTCCCATGCCGATCGGCATCGGCTGTTTCTTGCCGCACATTCCGCTTGCACACCATATGACGTTGTCCGATACCATGTCGACGGACTTCAGCATATCGAATGCCATTCCCGATACCGTCGTATCGAGGATGGCTCTCCCGAGCTTTCCCTTCTTTATCTCATATCCCATCGTGACGCCGAACATGAATTCTCCCGAGAGATCCGCCTGACCGTTGTTTGTATCTGTCAGATAGTATCCGTCATCTATCGATGAAATCATGTCTTCAAGAGTGTCCTTTCCGGGAAGTATCGTGGTATTGCGCATTCTGATGATGGGCTCGTCGCTGAATGACCATGCCCTGGCGTTTCCCTGAGGCCTTACGCCGTAGCAGGCGGCGGTTTCACGGTTATTCATATACCCTGTGAGTATTCCGTCCTTGATGAGAACGGCATCCTCTGCCGGGACGCCCTCGTCGTCGAGGATAACCGGGAGCGGGGTTGTTCTTCCGAATGCGGTGTGGGCATAGTCGACCATGGTTACAAGAGGGGATGCCACTGTTTTTCCGAGCATGGGGCCGGCTACGCTTCCGCCTCTGACAAGGTCGGCTTCAACTGTATGCCCGACGGCCTCATGGGCAAGCATGCCGGAGAGTATGCCTCCGAGAACCACCGTTTTCATTCCGGCTTCGGCATAGACGCCTTCCTTCTTGTCCATCAGTGCTCTGTAGAGCTTGTCGATTTCCACAAAGAGCCATCTCACTGAAGTGAAGTAGTTGTTGAAACTTCCTCTTCCTCCGTAGGCATTGTAGAGTTCAACCGGAACACCGTCCTTCGTTACTGTGCTGAGTGAAATGTTGATGAAGCACCGTGGATTGATGACATGCCCCGAGGACATGTCACTCGAGTAGATTATCTTCTCCTGACTGTCCTCCCTGTAGCTTACCGTGCGCGATGTCAGATCGGGATAGCGGGACGATATGTAGTCATCGACCTCCCTGATTGCCGCGATAATCTCCTTCTGTGCTGTGTCGTTGATTGTTCTTCCCGTCTCGAATATCTTCTTTTCATAGGGCGGAAACGAGGGGAGTATTCTCTTTGAATTCTTCGAGAGGAACAAGGCATTCTTTCCCGCCTGGGTGATTACCGTATCGGCAGCGGCCTTCGAATAGTCGGATACAGAGGCAAAGCCGTAGACTCCGCTGCTGTAGACAAGGGCGCTTACTCCCCGGGCCTCGGCACGCACGTTCCTGACAAGGTTTCCGTTACTCAGGGATGCGCTCCGCTCTCTGTTCTCGTGTCCTCTGAGCACTATCTGCTCACCGTCTGTGAAGAGGGATGTACTTTCCCCTATTATGTCGTCCAGCATGTTTTCTCCCATAGATAAGGATCCTCCGTCTCCTCGATTTTCTCGATGGTGAATCCCGTTTCCTTCAACAGGTTTATCTTTTCTTCCTTCTCATATTCAGCTGTGTACGGAATGGTGTAGATTACGGTGTTCCCCTTTACTTCCACTACGGGTTTGAAGCCGTAGAAGATGAGGGTGTTGTATTTCTCGAGGGCATAACCCATCTGATAGGGTTTGAGTGTTATCGAGTACCAGCCGCTCTTTTCCTTCTCTTCCGTCTCCTCTCTGTAGTCTGCTCTAGCTCCTGCGACTATCTCCGTGACTGCCGTGGTGTCCGAGTATCCCCAGATGCCGAGAGCTTCGAGGGAGGTACGGCTCAGGGCCATATCACGCCCCGGGAGCGTCTCCGGAAGCGGCCCCTTTACCGTCACATTGATGCTTACATCGTTATATGTGACAGAGATGACGGAGGAGACGGTGTATTTATCCGAGTAGGCTGAATTGCCCTCATTCTCCCCGCTCCAGAAGACTGTTTCTGCAGATAACGAAACCAACATTGAAAACAACAGAGTCAGTATGATGAATATCTTTTTCACGGGAAAAATTATAAGTGGAGGTGAATGAAAAGTCCACACACGCTTTCCTTTCTCCATTGTTGAATAAAGAGCACCTCTTTGTCATAATCAGACCATGAGTGAAAATTTGAACCAGTCCACCCACTGGGCGGATATAATGGCCGATAAGATTATCAGGGAGAAGGGTGACAAGCCGTCATATACATGTGCCAGCGGCATCACGCCTTCCGGTACCGTCCATATCGGTAACTTCAGAGAGATTATTACAGTTGAACTTGTAGTGCGCTGTCTCCGCGAGAGGGGAAAGAAAGTAAGATTCATCTATTCCTGGGATGACTATGATGTATTCAGGAAGGTCCCGAAGAATATGCCGGAGCCCGAGCTTCTTGCCACATATCTCCGTAAGCCGATTACGCTTGTTCCCGACACGAAACACCGTGCAGAGAACTATGCAAGAGGAAACGAGGTCGATGTCGAGAAGATTCTTCCCGCAGTCGGTGTCTATCCGGAGTTCCTCTATCAGGCAGAGAGATACAGAAACAACGTGTATGCCGAGGACATAAGGACTGCTCTTGCACATCGTGACGAAATCAGGGCCGCCCTCAACGAGTACAGGACGGAGCCTCTTCCCGAGTCCTGGTGGCCTGTGTCGGTCTTCTCCTCGTTCACCGACAGAGACAATACGACAGTCACCGGCTGGGACGGTGAGTACGGTCTTACATACCACGATGACGAGCTTGATAAAACCGAGACAATCGATATCCGCACAACACCGAACACAAAGCTGCCGTGGCGTGTGGACTGGCCGATGAGATGGGTCAAGGAAGGCGTCGACTTCGAGCCGGGCGGAAAGGACCACCTCACGGAAGGCGGCAGCTACGATACGGCGAAGAACGTCGTCAGGGTATTCGGAGGAACGGCTCCTGTATCGATGAGATATGACTTTGTGCGCCTCAAGGGTATGGGAGGAAAGATCTCCTCTTCAGGCGGAGAGGTTGCGGACCTCTATGATGTACTTGCAATCTATCCTCCCGAGATAGTGCGTTACCTCTTTGTCGGAACAAAGCCGCAGAGTGAGTTCGCAATATCATTCGACCTTGATGTACTCAAGATCTATGAAGACTATGACAACTGCGAGAGAATCTACTTCGGCCTCCTTCCTGTTAAGGAACAGAGAAAGGAGAAGGAGAAGAGAATCTACGAACTGAGTCAGGTCGACGACAGGGCCATCCCGACGGAACCCGGGTACCAGATTCCTTTCAGACACCTCTGCAACTATGTCCAGATCTACTCGGGGGATACCGAAAAGGTTCTCTCACGCATCAGTGATGCAACAGAGAGCCAGAAGGAGAGACTGAAGGTAAGAATCGAGTGTGCAAAGAACTGGCTGAGAGACTATGCTCCAGACGAGTTCAAG
>CAVJJV010000215.1:0-3635 GCA_963650055.1 Comamonas kerstersii
CGTATTCAGCATTGAACGGGCCTTCCATATAGAGGCCGTCAAGCCAGATCTGCCAGGGATAGATTTCCTTATGCCAGTAGACGCCGTTGAGACATCTCGGCTGTGTCTCGAGCTGTTCGCGGAGTATATCCTGGGCCTTTCTGAATCTCTCCTCGCCTGTCTTGTCGTAGAGGATGAAGAGCGCTCGTCCAGCATTGATCTGGTCGAGGTTGTACTCACCCTTTCGGTATGTCTTGATTGTCCCGTCTTTTTCAATCATCGGGTCATAGAGAGAATAGACCCAGTCGACTACCGATTCGTCGTTATATTTCTCAGCTACCAGGAGAGAAGCAAAGAGCACAAGGCCGTGCTCATAGTGCCATTTCATCATCCCGCTGTGATATCTTTTACGTACGCTGTTTACTATTTCCTGTGAAAGATTCGCCATTCTTATTCCTCCATACTGCTTTAAGTATGGAGAGGGAAGAGGACATTTTGCAAACTCGACTTTGCATTATTCAGACTACCGGGTACGGATATTTCCGGGCGGAAATCCCTTCACCTTCCTGAAGACACGGCAGAAGTATGCCTGGTCCTGGAAACCTGTAAGGGAGGCTATCTCGCTTATCGAGGAACCGGTCTCGAGAAGAAGACGGGAGGCTATCTGGATACGGTACCTGTTGAGATAATCCCACGGGCTGATACCGATTTCCTTACGGAAGATACGTGTCAGATAGTCTTCGCTTATATTCACAGAGCCGGCTATCTGCCAGCGGGAGATAGAATAGGTTGCGTTGCTGTTGAGGTAGCATATGGCCTTCTTGACAAGAATCGATGTCAGAGGAGGAAGAAGCTCCTCTCCGCCGAAGACTGCTACGATTCTGTTGATGAATCCCTCGGCCTCCGTTATCGAAGTATTTACAATCAATACATTGGGAGTCGAACTCAGGCTGTCGACCTCCTCGAAGTCGAATCTGTCCTTTACGATGAGAATCGGTGTCTTGGTGAACTTCCTCGCCTTCCTGATTGCCTCGATCATATCGATGTCGATATCGCGGAAGATGAAGAGCGGGGATTCCATTCCCTCCGGTATATCATCAAGAGACCTGATTTCCTCCACCGGTGCGAACTCGCGCAGAATCGAGAGTGTCTCGACAAACGGGCCGAAGGAGTAGATGCACCCCTTGCCCTCCGTCGGAATTATCCCCTCGACAGCAGCGTTGACGGAGATGCTCTCCTTATCGAGACCGAAGCATATGAAAGGCATATGCCTTACCTCTTTGTGGTTTCTGAGGAGGTTCATGACAATACCGCTCTGCCGGCTGTCGTCCGACGCGTTCCAGGCGATCGACGAGAAGCGGGGGAGTGTGTTTATACCGCTGATGACATCGTCGTAGCTCATTCTCGTCATCTTCCCGTCAATCTCCATGAGAGGTTCATCCCTGTCTGATATGAAGAGAACTCCGTCGTCTCCTCCGGCGGCGGCATCCTCGTCAGCAAGTGATGGATACGGCAGATATACTTCAAGGGAGTCACGGACAAAGGAGAATCTCCCCCCCTGCATGATGATGAGCTTCTCAGCGTACTGCATGGTCGGAGTGCTCGAGAGCATGCTGTTGAACGCTCTCGAACAGAAGCTCAATACAACACGGGCGGGCTCGAGTCTCACCGAGAGGGTGATTCCGTCTCCGAAGAATGTAACAAGGCAGGAGCATATCTCCTCGATGCTGTTCCGGTCGAGGACAATGGAAGGAAGGAGAGCAGGTGCTGTCACCTTAATTCCCTTCTCTTCGAGTATTTCAGTAACCTCAGAAAGGGGTATGAATGTCTTTTCTAGTGTGACACCACCCTTTTCGACGGCACTGAGCTCAAGAAGATGCTCGGTTTTGACTATCGTCGAAAGGAGTTCTCCGCTGTCGACGCCCTTCTTCTCGGAAAGCACGTTCTTTATGTGCTCGAGAGGCTCTTTGAGTTCCTCGGTGATATGTGCATAGAACTCACTTGACTGTTTCTCGGCCTCCTCCGCCTTCTGGCTCTTCTCGCATGCAATCGAGTAAAGGGCGATGGCCTGGAGGGATGAGGAGATATCTATCCTCAGATTCTCGATCATGCTTGCGGGACAGTCGTTGTTCTTCATAATCACATAACCGTCGAGTTCATTGTCATAGTAGAGGGGTTCGACGACGAAGATGCCCCTCTGGATCTCGTATGAAAGTTCCTCCGGATAGAGAAGGTTCTGAGGAAACTCCCTGCCCGTTGTGAAGAGCTTCTCGCGGGAGAATCCCGTCTCGAGCCGTGTCGTATCATTCTCCGAATACCTGAAGAGGAAGGCCTTGTCTATCCCGAGTTTCGGAAGATATGACTTCATCGCCTCCCCCAGCTCCATGAAGGAGTGGACTTTGAGAAGTCTGTTCGTAAAGAGATTGTGCCAGTTGTTTATCTCTCTCGAACGGTAGTTTATTCCTGCATTGACCTTGACGGAAACCTCCATCATGATTTCATGAAGAAGCTCCATCTCCGTGATTCCTATCTCACGCTCCGGAAAGAGACGGCGGCAGAGCTTAAGTGCGGAGAAGAAGAATTTCATCGTCCCACCGTGTTTTATATACCTCCAGCAGAGCTCGTCGTATCTGTTTCTGTTGTGTTGTGTTACATTCTCCCCTTCAAGGAATATGCGTCTTACGATTTCCAGGTAGGCAGACGCCTTCTCTCCATGGTCCATGCGGAGGTTTATCCACTTCTCGAAGTCGGAAAACGATGTAATGGTACCTTCAATCATCGATTCGTTGCCGTATGACTCAAGGCACCCGCAGCTCCTGCGGTATATGGCGGTAGTCGGGAGAGAAAGAGAGGAGATAAGCCCTCCGGGGTTGTTCATCATCTCCCTGATTGTCCTGAAGCTGTACTCGACCATATCCTTGACGGGAAGCCTGACGGTCGTCATCTCCGTCGAGGAGAGGAAAGCCTCGGGAGAATCGTTGAACCCGGCCATTGCGATGTCGTCCGGAATATGATAGCCGTGCTCCTCCAGGTATTTGGATGCCAGGAAGGCCATGAGGTCCGAGGATGCGATGACAGCATCGAAGTCGGCCTTCGGAAGCCTGTGATTCGTCTCGATTATCTCCCTGATCGCCTTCTCTCCGTCATCCCATGTGCATGGGGACGAGACAAGAGATGGGTTGTACTCTATTTTATTGTCTCTGAGGCAGTCTCTGTACGCCTCGTATCTTGAATATGCCGAATCATGATTCTTCGGCCCCATGAGGAAGGCAATGCGTCTGTAGCCGTGGATGCGGATGAAGTGTTCCACCATTTTGTAGACACCGGTATATGCATCATAGCTGACCGACGGAAGACCGGGGACGTCTATTCCCAGCGAGACGACGGGAATCTTCCCGGAGAGTTCCTTGGTCCACTCCCCCGCCTCCTTCCATGTAACTTCGCCGGCGAGCGTACTTCCCCAAACGACAGCACCGTCAAGGTTGTCGCTGTCGACATAACGGAAGATGGCATTACGCAGATGCTCGTCATTCTTCCTGTAGTTCAGTCTTCCTCCGGGAAGAACGAATACAGTATGGTCAGTGTAGTGACGGAATTCCTTATTTACGGTTTCCCATAATCTCAATCCTGTTCCCCGATGAAGGTTAGCCCCCAGA